>JAGHAK010000066.1 GCA_021161565.1 Elusimicrobiota bacterium
GATAAGGGAAAATCCCCCCTCTCTTTCTCCCCCCTTCCAGGGGGGAGATTAAGTAGGGGGTTCTTTTACCTTTTCTCCTTTTCTCCTTTTCTCCTTTTCCACTTTTCACCTTTTTACATTTTAATCTGTCATTTTCCATTTTGATTTTTGATTTTTTCATTTTTTCATCTTTAATCTTTCATTTTTCATCTTTCATTTTTTTTGCTTTCATATCACTTTTTCAATTCAAAATTCAAATCGCAAAATTCAAAATGACAATCCAAAATCCAAAATTTACATATCCCATAGGAAAAGGCAAACAGAAACTTTTTACATTTTAATCTGTCATTTTCCATTTTGATTTTTGATTTTTTCATTTTTAATCTTTCATCTTTCATTTTTCACTTTTCATCTTTCATTTGTCATTTTATTCTCATCTTATCAATCCGATTTTGCCTTTCTTATTTCCTGACGGAGATGTTATAAGATAAATGTAGATCCCGCTTGCACAGGTTTCACCGCCGGAGGCAGTTCCATCCCAGAAAGCGCTGTGAAGTGTCTGATTGACAGCAAGTTCTTTCACAAAAGCACCGCTTAAATCAAAAATTTTCACTCGGGAATTATCAACAAGATTTTTAAAATTACACTCATCCCCTTTTTCAGGATAAAAGGGGTTCGGATAGATAACTGTCTTGCTTAAAGATGTATTTGAATAGAGTTTTCCGAGAACGGTATATGTCGAAAAATGCACGACTTCGCATTTCACGACTTTGCTCGAAACATCCACCTGATTCACGCCTCCGTCGGAAACCTCGAGCCAGTTTCCAGCCACAAGCCTATAAATTTTTAAAGTGTTTACATCGAGACCTTTCTCGTCCACAATCCCGTCATTATTGTCATCCGTGTAGGGAATGGAAATGGTCGCCATTTGCGAAAGGTCGCCTGTATATTCGGAATCGTCCGAATCAATAATCCCGTCGGAATTCGAATCCGCGCGCAGAGTGTAAACAAAACCCTCGTCGAGAGCGTTGAGCATATCCGTTGGCACAACACCATTAACAACCACTCTGGAAATGTAAAGTCGTGCCTCGAAAGAAAAAGCGCCGGCTGGGAAGGAAACAGAGGAGCCCGACCCCGAAACCACCGCGGCGGAAGTCGAAGACATCGCCGTGGTAAATTCCCATTCATACTTTAATCCGTCTGAAGACGAAGCGTTCAAAGGAATTCCCGCTTCGTCCTGAGCACCAAGAGAACCAATGTTTACCACAATTTTGTAATCGGTATTCGGGGAAAGGCTTGTCCCCGACGGCAGTTGATATGTCACTTCCTTCTTGTCATCGCTCCAGATAAATGTTCCATTTCTTATAACCTCTCCCGAATCTTCGTTTATCAGGTTGAAATTGTATTCCACCGAAGCGGCGTTCATCGCTTTTGAAAAAACAACTTTTAGGCCATTCGAAGTGCTTTTTGAAATTCCGAAATCAGTGAGAATCCCCTTGGCTTTTGGCTGAGGGAAAACCGACTCTGCAATAATTCTCGGCGTTTCATTCGTGAGCGCGAAAACGGCGTTTGAAATATCACTCCGCCAGACAATTCCGTCAAAAATGGAAATCTTCAAAAGCCCCTGCGTGGAATCCGAGAACTGCTTCGTGTCCCATTGATAGGAAGTAACGGATGTGGTTGTCTTGTAAACTTCCTGCCATGTAGAGCCTCCGTCCGAGGAAAACCATATCGTTGTGGCTTTAATCAAATCACCATCAGGATCAAGATAAATCCATGAAACATTGTAATCGCCTCCGGCTGTTTCGCCGCCGTTGGGCGAAATAACAACCGGCTGAGGCGGATTATTATTTGAATCGGGAGAAGCGATAGTGAAAGTGTTGTCGCTCCAGTCGGATGCCGAAACGCTGCCGTCTGAGGCGGTGACTTTCACAATGTAATTCGAACCAGCGGAAAGAGACGAAATGTCGTCCCATATGTAAGAAGTCGAATTCGAAACATCCGATGCGATGACGCTGTAAGTCGTGCCGCCGTCGGAAGAGTATGAAAGAGTTATTTTCATATCATCGCCGTCGGAGTCCGACGCATTCCAGACAATCAGCGCTTTTTTCGCGAGAGTTTCCCCGCCCACCGGAGAAATTAGTGACACATTCGGCGCGCGATTGCCTGAGCCGTTATAGAGAGTAAAAGAAGCGTCGCTTAAATCGGAAGAATACTGCAGTCCGTCGTAAGCGGTAACGCGAATCCAATAAGTCCCATCCGCAACTTTTGTCGTGTCCCATGTGTAACTACCCGTGTTGCTGATATTTGAAGCAATCTGATAATAGTTCGTTTTATCCAAAGTGTATTCAAGCGTTATGAGCAGAGTCGCGTTTTCAGGGTCGCTTGCTGACCATTTTATCGTATAATTGCCTGAAATTCCCTCGCCTCCGTTCGGCGAAGTCATCGTGATTTCAGGAGGGAGATTCTGCCCTGACCCGATTGTGAGGGTTAAACCCACAGGCTGAACGGATATTTCCGAAAGAGAGGGGTCCCTAACTTTGGTGTTGGATTTGAAGGAAATATTTGCCGTTCCATTTGTCTTTGCCCTGAAGGAAATCTTAGCCGCTTCGCCCGAACCCGAATCGCCGGAAACATTTCCGAGTTTTGAAATGCCAATATTGCAATAGTCGGACGAGGAAAAATCTTTCGTCAGAGAAGCCACACTCCCTGTCAGGAAAGTTCCTGACGAGGCGCTGACAACTTCAAGCAGCGCTGACGGATAAGTAACATTTATATTCCCGCCGAAAACATTTGAAATGTTGGAAAATTCGACGCTCACATCAAAAACCGTTCCAGTGGAAACCGTCGTTTCGGACGTCGTCAGTTTTAACTGAGGCAGAGACGAACCGTTCAAAATCGTGAAAGCGGACGACTGGTCAAGAGATGAAAGATTGCCGTCGGTCGCCACAATTTTTATCGCATAATTCGTTCCATCCGAAACACTAGCCGTGTTAAATGCGTAGGAACCCGAATTCGAAACATCAGTGTCGATAGTGCTCCAAGAAAGCCCCCCATCGGCGCTGATATAAAGATTCAATGAGATTGCGTCATTATCGGGATCCTCCGCCGTCCAGGTTATATTCACCGAACCCGAGATAGTTTCCCCGCCAGAGGGATATGAGAGAGAGACGATGGGAGCGGCGTTCGAACCGCCATTTGAAATGGCGAAAACACCATCGGATTCATCAGCGGCAGAATCCGTGCCGTCAAAAGCGGTGGCTCTGATTTTATATGTCGAACCGTTGCCAACAGAAGAAGTGTCCCAGGAATAACTTCCCGAATTTGTCGTGGAACTTACAATCTCATTCCAGGTCGATCCGCTGTCAGAGGAATATTCAAGAGTTATCAAAACCGTATCGCCAGAATCCGAATCGGAAGCCACCCATGTGATGTTCTGATTCCCGGAGAGAGTCTCGCCGCCATCGGGGTAAGTCACAGTAACCGTCGGGGGATGATTTGCCGTGGAGTTTCTCACTTCAAAATCCGAAGACGAAACATCACTTGAAGTGAGAGACCCGTCAGAAGCGGTGAGTTTTATTCTGTAGCCCGTCCCATCTGAAACCACAGTCGTATCCCATAGGAAACTGCCATCATCGGTCTCATTTGTCGCGATGGAATTCCATGTTGAACCTGAATCAGCCGAATAGTCGATGTTCAAAGTCACAGTATCGCCGTCCGAATCCGAGGCTGTCCATTTTATCTCATAATTTCCGCTCACTGTCTCACCGCCATCGGGCTGGGTAATGGAAACGGAAGGCTCACTATTCGAATTCTGAATCGCAAAAACACGGTTTGATTGGTCGGATGCATTCGCGTATCCATCCGAAGCCACTACTTTAATAAGATATTGGGTCCCGTCTGTGCGGGTGGTTGTATCCCATGAATAACTTCCCGTATTTGAAACACCAGATGCCACAGTTTCCCATGTTGTTCCGCCATTCGGGGAAACGTAAATATCGACCGTTACCGTGTCCGCGGAATCGCTGTCGGAAGCTGCCCAATTTATGCTCGTTGTTCCCGAGAGAAGTTCTCCGCCGTTAGGGAATAAAACCTCAACCGTCGGAACGTTGTTTACGGCATTCATCGTAAACTGATTGTTGTTATCCGTCCCCACTGTCGAATCAAGATTTCTTGGATCGTTCGTCCAGACGGAATCGACAAGAAATTTGTATTCGTACTGAACAGGCGTATCATAATTGAGCGTTAGCGTTATACTCCAGTTACCTGAATCGTCATTGCTAAAGACATATCCGTTGTCCGTGGCCCAGCCGGAAGCACCTGAATTGTAGGTTCCTGTGAAAATTCCGTTTGAACCGGTTAAATCGAAAGTTCCTTCAAGCTGAACCGCAGAAGCGGAAGCATCTTTGTATTTTAGAGTTATCGTTTTTCCGTCAGGAACACAATAACCGTAATTAGCTTCATTATTTGAATCCCATGCAATTTCCGCACCATCATTTTCAATCTTCGCGTCTAATATTGTCAAATAATACTCAACATAAGTTCCTGTAGTTTGCACAGATGCAGGAATTTCAAAAGAAACATTCGGATGGTCCCACGTCGTGGCATAAATATAATTCTTATTTCCCCAGTTATCCGTTGTGTATACCAGATACGCTTCCTCTCCAAAAGCTGTGTCGACTGTAGCGGCAACTGTCACGGCTGTTCCAGAATCAATCAGAACCGACGCAGGACTTTGCGAATCGATGCTGATTGTTGCCGCGTAAACCGTATTACACAAAACAAAAATCATAAAAGCAAATTTTTTATACATAACTTCCCCCCACGCTCAAAGCCCCGAATCGGAATATCCTCCCCGACAAGGTTAAGCGCTTAACTAATTTGGCTTTTTTGCGATTTTTATCGTTTTCTTCCATAATTCGTTTTGAGAATTTCCATATCGGAACCGTCGACATCCCCGTCGCCGTCGAGGTCAGCGTCAGCGTTCCATCTCGAAGAACCCGAACTGCTGCCATAGGCGCGTCCCAAAATCATCAAATCCTCGCCGTCCACTATCCCGTCTCTATTTATATCAGCGGTTATAGCGGAAATGCTGTTGGCAATCGTAAATTCAGACGAAACAGCCTGGGACGAAAGAGTCCCGTCAGAGGCGACAACCTTTATTTTGTAAATTCCATCAGGAACTTCTGTTGTATCCCAGTAGTAATACCCTATATTCAGCGAATTTGAAACTATTTCATTCCAGTTTACGGAATCCGATGAAAACTTCAAATCCACCGAAAGGGTATCCCCGTCAATATCAGAGGCGCTGTATTGAATATTCAATGTTTCAGACACAATCTGCCCGGCTGTCGGATAAGTCACTGAAACGGTCGGAGCAGAATTCGAAGACGAATTATTTACGGTCACGGAAATCTGCTTCGTGGTGGAATAGCCGCTCGTGTTTGTGGCGGTCACCTTTATCGTGTGTTGCGATCCGTCGGCGAGAGAACTCCCGTCCCAGATATATTCGTAAGGATAGACAGTATCCGAAAAAACAGAAACACCGTCAATATAAAATGTGACCGAAGAAATGCCGACGGAATCGGAAGCGTAAGCGAGAATATCGACATTTCCCGAAACAGTGTCTCCATCAACAGGAGAAGTTATCGATAACGAAGGATAAGAAGCCGAAGTTCCCGTTGCCTGGGCAACAACCGCAAAAGAACTTGTAAAAACATCTTTATCACCCCATTCGAGAGGGGAATTGTAATCCGTGACACCGGGAGTATCCAGAGTGGCAGAGTCGTCTGGAACCGAATCGACCCCGGATGCCATATCTCCGTCGCCATGCCCGACAAAAATCTTTATTTCCGAGGGATCGGGATTTCCTAAAAGAGAAAGCGGAATCCCGATTTCGAAAAACGAGTCCCTACTTCTGTCGTGACCCGCGGCAACATAATCATAATTCGAATTTCCGCTTGTTGCATAATCCGGAGCGTTTCCAATAATCGAAAAAAAACTGCCAGCGCCGGATTTTCCCAAAAGCCCGTCGGCAGGAGACCATGCCCCATCGGGATTCCATCCTGCGGCGGTATAGGAACTCAAAAAGGGTCCCTGCCAGAAATTGGAAGCAAAATAACACTGATAGTCGGGAAGATTCGAACCATCAAATTGCTGGCCTTTGTGCCACATATCATACGAATCGTCAGCAACCCCGGAATAACCGCCCGGTTTTGTGTCAATCGCAATCCACTGCGGCAGATCCATCGCTCTCGGAACGGAACTCTGGGATGAGCCGGCATTGGCAGGGTCGGCAATATCCGTAACATCCACAATCTGAATGCCGATATAAAGATAATTATCATCCCATGTGGCGTAAAGATTCGTATAATCAAACGGCGGTTCATGAGTCGCCCATGCCCCGTTCATCACATTGGCGTGGTCCCAGGCAAGGTCTGTTGCAATGATATCACTTTCAAGCCAGTCAGAGCCGTCGCCGTCAACCGTTATCGTATGTCCGCCGACAGCGCCGCCGCCGGATGTCTGATTGGAAATTTCAAAAACTCCGCTTACTGAAGAACTTGAAGCAATCCCATCGGATGCGACAACTTTTATAACATAATTCGTTCCGTTCTGGAAGCCCGTCGAGTCAAAAGAGTACGCGCCTGAATTCGAAGCGCTTGAAATGAGACGCAGAAAATTTCCTCCGCTGTCTGAACTGATGTCTATTGTAATAAAAACCTCATCGCCATCAGGATCAGACGCTAACCAAGTTATATCATAAGTTCCCGAAACCGTTTCACCGCTTGTCGGAGAAATTAAATCCAAAGATGGCGCGTCATTTATGTTATTGACTGTCACATTGACGACCGCCGACTGGCCCGAATTTCCGGCGCTGTCATAGGCAACAGCGTAAATGGAATGCGCTCCCTCGGAGTAAGATACCGTATTCCATTCCCACTGATACAACGAAGACGTGTCTGTGGAAACGCAGACTCCGTCGATATAGAAAAGAACTTTTTCGACGCCAACATCGTCAGAAGCGCTCGCTATGACAGAAACCGTCGATTTCAAAACTTGTCCGTTTGAGGGCGAAGTCAGAGAACACACGGGAATTTCGGAAGGAATGCTGATTACGATTTTCTGGTTGGGCGAAGACCAAGTATCGTCACTGTAATGAAAGACAAAATTCACTTCTGACACTGTCTGTGTGGAATTGTTAAAAGGACCAATTTCAATGTAGTAATAAGTCGATGCAGCAACAAGAGGCGTTTCAACCGCCTGCCCGTCTCCCCATTCTGTCGTGCCCGAAGGCCAGTAGACTTCGGCGGGCAGTGTCCAGTTATTCACGCCCCAGTGAAGAGAGCCGTCCTTATCCGATTTTATCGTAATTGTGTCATTTTTCGTCGGATTTTCAGGCGTCCATAAACCAGAGCCGCTCGACGAAGCGCCGGAACCCGAACCAACCCAGCAATGTTGTATCGGACTCTTCGCTATGTTTCCGTTTTTATCGACTGCTTCAACATAATAGTCAACAAGTTTGTTGCTGATTCCGGAAATTTTCGCCCAGTATCTCAAAGGAAGATAACTCGGTTTCACATCGGGATTTGCGTCTGTTACATCTGTTCCGTTAAGAAAAAGTTTGAACTGCCATTCGCCGCTTGTCATTGCAACACTCTGCCAATCGCCGACTGCGGCGCCGCCGGCGTATGTGTAATTGTCCGGCGAGACAGGCGTCTCGTTCGAACCGGTGGCGGTTCTGTATTTAAGGGTTACGGACTGGATTCCCGCCGCATCATAGGCGAATGTATAAACATAAAAATCCGAGGAGTAAATCCAGGACTGATAACCATAAGCGCAGCCGAAATTGAGTTCACCGGGATTATAGGGAAATCTCTGCGGAATCCAGATTGTCGGCGGAACCGTTTCGGAAGTTGTTATCTCGCCTGCACCAATGACATTATCGGCACATTCCGCCGCCTTGTTTCCACACACCACAGGAAGCCAGGAAAAGTCAGACGAAGTGCCGTAGTAAATGTGGCCCGAATCAAGCCAGCCGATAAGATAATGCCAGGCGTATTCGACATCATTTGCCCCATTCTGGGGATAAAGAATTTTGTTTATATCCGGCGCACCGGACAAATTTTCAGCGGTTTCAACCCTGTTTGTAAGAGCGGTCAAAATCGCCCAGTACTGCGAATTGTCGTCCCAGGCAGTCGGGTCAAATGTGGGAGCATTATCAGGCAAACCCGATGAGTCAATCCATGGCCAGTTCCAGTTAGAAAATGTTGGCGAGCCAAAATCCCCATCAGCATTAACCCATGGTCCATCTTCAACATGCACAATATCATTTGGGTCAGGGAGAAAATTATCCAAATATTGCTGCGTCTGAGATACTGTATATCCCTTTGCATCAGCTCCGTCCGCCTTCTGCGGCGTATTCGTCATATACGAATCGTATCCACCGCCCCATGCGTTATCTCCGTCGTGTGCGAGAATCACAAGAGGCGGTTGGGAGAGGTCGCCATAAAGAGCAATATCATCAAACAAGTCGACCGGAAAAGTCTGATAACCGTCAACATAACCCTCATAATCGGCGCAGGGTACGACAATAATTTTTGAAGCATTCCCCGTTTCGGGGTCAATGTATTGAGCATAGTGCGGTCTGTATGAATAAGTCAGTTCGTTGCAGGTCTTTCTGCCGTCAATATTCGCCTTTCTCCAATTGTATGAACCAGGAGCGGGGTCATAAGTCCTGTCCGCCTTATTCGGCGGCTCGGTGGCATAGTCTGTCCCAGCGGTTGTGACATCACTCCATTCGGGAATTGTTCTTGAAATGTGGGAATTGGCGACATAAACCCACTGAAGACCCTCGTCGACAAGATAGGGAATCATCCTCTCAGAAAAACCGATTTCCGAGGGAAACATTCCCTTTGTGTCAGCGGTCCCGCCCCAGGCATCGGGATAAACCGCCTTGTAGAGTTCGATTTCCTTTTTGGCGACTTCTTCAGGAAGAAAAGGAAACATCGGATGAGTGAAACCAAAAACAACAATATCCAAACGACGTTGCCCGCCGTCCGTAAGCCACGTTCTTGCTGTGCTGTTTCCTGAATTCCAGTCTGAACCATAGCCGAGATAACCGGCATCTCCAAGAGATTTTATGTTCAAAGCAAGCGACCCCGTATAGGAAAGCGTAAATCCTGCCTGAGGATACTGATCGATTGTATCAAGAGCATCCTTCACTCTGTACTGATAGGCTGCAACTCTGTCATCTTTTCCGAAAATGGCGCTCAGGTCGTTGTCGGGATGACCTGAATACGGGAAATTGGACTGGTTGTCAATGGATTCTCTCGCCAGTTCCCAGCGGTTCACTCCAGCCCGCGACTGATACGGCCAGTAAATCGGCTGGTGAAGGTGCCAGTGATTTACATAATAAAGCGGATTTGCCAAAAGATTAGCGGTAAAAAGCAGAAAGGGAATAACAGTAAACACGGCGGAAAATATGAAAAACACAATTCCCCTTCCCGTCGAAGTTAAGCACTTAACCTGAAACGAATTTCGCTTTTTCCATTTGCTTGCCATTATTTTCCCCTTTTCGCGCCACAGGATTCCCTGATGATGAGTTTTACAGAGACAAATTCGGAAGACCTGCCGTTTCTTTTTCCTTCTATTTTGCCAATTAATTTCCGGGCTGCCCGATAAGCAATTTTGTAAATGTCATATTTTACAGTCGTAAGAGCCGGCGTAATTCTTTTAGCAAGAGGCAAATCATCCATCCCGCAAACGGAGATATCGTCGGGTATTTTCAAACCCGCATCCTTTATTGCCTGAATCGCCCCCTCCGCCATAATATCATTACCGGCAAATACAGCGTCAGGCTCATAGTCTAAAATTTTTTTCATCGCCTGAAATCCGCCCTCGGCAGTAAATTTCCCTATGCCTATGAAATGGGAACTATATGCCAGATTTTTTTCCCTCAGAACTTTCCTGTAACCTTCAAACCTATCAACGGCGCTTGGTATATTGAAACTTCCAATGATGTGGGCTATCTTTCTCCTACCAAGGGTAAAAAGATGCATGGTCGCGATTTCGCCGCCTTTTCTGTTGTCTCCTATAACATATGGAATTCGGCTATTTTTAAGGTAACTGCCTGAAAGCACAACAGGGAAACCGGTATCATTCAATTCATTCAAATACAAATCCGACAGCGTCGAGCCGACATATAACAAACCATCGATTGCCCGTTCCTGAAAAAGGCGAAGATATCTTTTCCTTTTAACAAACTGGTATGAAGCGACTTCAATCTGAAGACGGTATCCGTTTTCAAGACAGGCGTCGTAAACCCCATTGAGCGAAAGAGAAAAAAACGGTTGTAAAAAAAGATGTTTTATCTCGGGAAGAATCAACGAAATTGTCTTCGTTCTGTTTAAAGCAAGGTTTCTCGCAGCTGTGGACGGCCTGTAGTTGAGCATTTTCACAGCCTCAAAAACTTTATCCCTTGTCTCTTTTGTTATTCGCGCGTTTCTGGAAAGAGCGAGAGAAACGGTCGCGGTGGAAACGCCGACATAATCGGCAATATCCTTTATTGTGACAAACGAGTTTTCCTTTTCGAAGGCGAAAGTCCCTGCGCGGACGACATCGGATTTCCCGATCTGGCCGGTTACATTAACTTTTCTGTGATTCAAAAAAATTTCCTTTCCCGCAAATAAAGCGGGTTTTTAAAAACCACCTTCCCGTCGAAGTTAAGCGCTTAACTAATTTATTGTAGAAATTGGCAAAATACCTGTCAAGAGGCTGTATTCTCTCTGTTCAGAGTAAGTTAAAGAATTGGTTGTCAGGGGGGGAAAGATATCTTATGCCAACTGCGGCATCTAAGGTAAAATCCGTTTTCGGTGCAAGATTTTTTCAAAAAAGATATTGAAAGGGTCTTCTTCAAATTTGTAATCAAGCCCAAGCGGAATTCTAAAGCCGATTTTAAATCTAACCCAGATTATTCACACTGCGTTATTTTTCGTCGCTTCATAATCACAAAGTGTAAGTGTGCATAATCTGCCCTTCGGGCCGCCCCGCATTTGCGGGGCTGCCCGAAGGGTGAATTATTCCCGTGGGACCGCCCAAAACAATCCCGACTCCTGTGAGCGCAAAAGTTCCCGTAGAAAAAATCAACACACAGAGGAAACAGACCAAAAACAAAACCTTTTTTATAATCGATCACCTCCTCGAATACTTCCCCATAAGAACTGCTTCTGCAAGAATGTGTCCTTCAATTGCTTTTTCAACTTCTCTTTTTCTCACTCCTTGAGGAATATCCAAAACCTTATCAACAGCGTAAAGTTTGAAAAAATATCTGTGGGTACCTGAAGGCGGAGCGGGGCCGCCGTATTTTAAAGTTTTGAAATCATTGATTCCCTGTTTTCCCTGCGGCTGGATACCTTCCTGGATAAAGTTTACATCAGGAGGAATATTAAAAACAACCCAATGAACCCAGGTGCCGAAAGGGACGTCAGGGTCATCAACAATCAAAACAAGGGATTTTGTTTCCTGAGGTATATTTGAAATTTTTAATGGCGGGGAAATATTCTCCCTATCAGCGGTATATTTTGCGGGGATAAATCCGCCGTTTCCAAAAGCATCACTTTCGATTTTAAATTCCTGAATGCTTTTTTCAACAAAAGACATATCCTGTTTTTTCTGACAGGCGCCCAGCGAAAAAACTAACAAAATTACTGCTTTCCACATTTATATAATTGTAATCTGAAAATCCCAAAATGAAAAGAGACAACTTGAAATTTTGACATAAGGATTTTTTTAAAAAACAGCCGTTTATTTTTTTTCGTGCTCTAAAATTCGCAGAGATGTTTGCCGACGAGGAACATCAATTCTTCTATACCAAAAATCACCTCAGCCAAAGTGTAAACTATTTTCTGCTCTCAGTAGTATATCGGTTCTGTAAGCATTTGTCATTCTATTCAGCCGCCTTATTTCCGCCATCATCTTCCGAAATTTCCGGTAATTTCCCGCCGCTGTCATCGCATCTTTCAAATTCTCTATCCGCACATATCTGTGCCTCGTTACCCCTGATGTGATCATATTTTTATTTTTTTTAATTTTTGCTAAAATGAATATAATTTATTGAAAGGAGACGCTAATGAAAACTTATGCTTACGGATATCCGCGGCTCGGCAGGGGAAGAGAATTTAAAAAAATTATTGAATCCTTCTGGAACGGAAAAATTTCAAAAAGGGAACTGAAAAAAGGTCTTGGGAAACTTGAAGAAGAAATTATTTACACATATTCAAAAAACGTCGATCTGTTCCCTGTGGGTGAATTCACCTATTATGACAATATGCTTGACACTGCGGTTATGCTCGGGGTTTACAACTGCCCTGAAGTAAATTTTTATTTTGATCTGTGCCGGGGGAAATCCGCCCTGGATATGACAAAATGGTTCAATACAAATTACCATTATCTTGTTCCTGAAATTAAATCGTCAAAATTTAAGGTTTCGTGGAATAAACCTCTGAAATCCTATAAAAAATTTAAAAAAGGCACCCCCTATTTTATCGGACCTTTTACATTTCTTAAACTTTCCAAATGCTACAAAAAAAATTCTGAAAAAATTCTTTTGAAACTTGCCGGCAAATACACCGAATTGATAAGCAGATTCAACAGAGTCCATATCGACGAACCTGCATTCTGTATGGAGTTGAGCAAAAAAGAAATTCAGTCAATAAAAAAATGCTACAAAATTCTGGAAAAATCCGGCACAGACATTTATCTTTTCACTTACTACGATAGCGTTGATTTTCTGGATGAACTGCTAAAACTGGATGTAAAAGCCATAGGACTTGATTTTGTCCACGGTGAAGAAAACATAAAACTGATAAAAAAATACGGATGGGACAGAAAAAAAATTTTAATTACCGGGCTCGTTGACGGCAGAAATGTCTGGCGCACCGATATTAAAAAAGCTGTCAGCACAATAAAAACTCTAAAAAAATACGCTGATGAAATTTTTATTTCAAATGCAGGGCCCCTCTGGCATCTTCCCATCACCATAAAATCCGAAAAACTTCCGGCAAAACTCGGTGTTAAACTCGCTTTTGCAGAGGAACGGCTGTATGAATTAAACTTAATTGCAAAAACACTCAATGATGAAACAAAAAAAGCAGCTCAATGGTGTAAAGGTATCAATTCGTCATTCGGGAAAAATGAAACTGTGCGGAGGAAAATAAAGAATCTGAAAAAAAATGATTTTAAAAGAATTGTTCCCTTCAGCATCCGAAAAAAAATTCATAAGAAACTTTTAAATCTGCCTCTGTTTCCGACAACGACAATTGGCAGTTTCCCCCAGACGGACGATGTGCGCAAAATGAGGGCTCTTTACAACAGGAAAGAAATAAGCTCACCAGAATACAAAAAATTTATTAGAAACAAGATAAAAGAACTTGTGAGGCTTCAGGAAGATATCGGACTTGATGTTCTTGTTCATGGAGAGTTTGAAAGAACCGATATGGTTGAATTTTTCGCAAAAAAACTATCAGGCATAGCAACGACAAAAAACGGATGGATAATCTCTTATGGAACCCGCGGATACAGACCTCCGATTTTCTACGGGGATATTTCAAGGCCAAAGCCGATGACAGTTGATGAAATTGCCTTTGCTCAGAGTCAGACAAAAAAAATTGTAAAAGGAATGCTAACAGGCCCTGTTACGATGATTGCATGGAGCTATATCCGAGAAGATATTCCCACAAATGAAGTCGCCTATCAGCTCTCTCTCTGCATACAGGAAGAAATAAAGGACTACGAAAAAAAAGGCATAAAAATCGTTCAGATTGACGAGCCAGCCTTCAGGGAAAAGGCACCTATAAAAAAACGACACTGGAAAAAATATTTTGACTGGGCTGTCAAATCCTTCCGTCTTTCAATTTCAAAAGCAAAGCCTGAAACGCAGATTCACTCACATATGTGCTATTCTGAATTCCACACAATCATAAAACAAATAATGGAAATGGATTTCGATGTGATTTCAATTGAAGCAGCAAGGAGCCATGGGGACATAATCAATGCCTTTGAAAATGTAAAATTCAACCGCCAAATAGGTCTCGGTGTCTGGGATATACACTCTCCAGCAATAGCGGAAGTGCCAAAAATAAAAAAAATTGTAAGGCGGGCGCTGGCAATTCTTGCGAAGGAAAACTTCTGGATAAATCCCGACTGTGGCCTCAAAACAAGAAAATGGGAAGAGACAATACCTTCATTAAAAAATCTGATAAAAGCAACAAAATCTTTAAGGGAGATTTATTCAAAATGAAAATTCTTGTCTTAAACTGCCGAATCTATTCCGTGGAATTCGAACTGATTGAAATGCCAGCAGAAAAAGTCCTCGCCAAAGGCGCGGTAGCAAAAATAGGACTTAAAACCGGCATAATCAATTACGACGGGGTTTGCGGGAAAAGAAAAAGAGTGGAGCCGATAATGGACCACCACAGCGCCATACACAGAATAATAGAAATTCTCCATACGGAAGTTCTGAAAGATATATCCCAAATCAAAGCCGTAGGACACAGGGTCGTTCACGGAGGAGATGTCTTTTACGAATCCGTAATCATCGATTCGCACGTAAAAGAGGAAATAAAGAGGAACATAGAACTCGCTCCGCTGCATAATCCTTACAATCTGAAAGGCATCGAGGCAATTGAAAATCTTCTGCCGGAAGTGTTGCAGATAGCCGTATTCGGAACCGCATTCTACAGAAAAATGCCGGCAAGGGCGCATTACTACGCAATACCAAAACGCCTCGTCCAGCAGTACGGAATAAAAAGATACGGGTTCCACGGAATTTCAAATCAGTACTGCCTCTTCCACACCGCCAAACTCCTGAAAAAACCCGCGAACAAACTGAAAGTCATAATCTGCCATCTGGGCTACGGGGCATCCGTTACCGCCATAAAAAACGGAATTCCGCAGGACACTTCCATGGGATTCTCCCCTCTCGGCGGAGTGCCAATGTCGACGAGAAGCGGCAATATCGACCCCGAAATTCTGATATATCTTATGCACAAAGGCTGGTCGCTTAACGAAATAAGTATCTGCCTGAACCGGGAAAGCGGTATTCTGGGCGTTTCTGGCATCAGCGATGATATGCGCGAGATAATTGCGGAATCCAAAAAAGGAAACAAAAACGCTACACTGGCGATAGAAATTTTCTGTTTTTCGATACAGAAATACATCGGGGCGTATTACGCCGTTCTGGGCGGGGCTGACGCAATTTCATTCACCGCCGGAATCGGCGTGAATTCGCCTTTCATCAGACGGAAAATCTGCGGCGGGCTGGAAGCCATCGGGGTCTCCCTCGACGGCGCCAAAAACAGAAGGGCCGTGAACCGCGAAATGAAAATATCAGGCAAAAATTCGAAGATAGCGGTTTTTACTGTCCCGAGAAACGAAATTCTGCTCATTGCGCGGGAGACGGCGAAACTTTTAAATGAAACCGCGGAAGAATAAAAACAAAACGGCTCACCTGTTTAATCTCACTGTAAAGGATTATCTTTCGAAACTTGGCGCACGCATTCCCACACCGGGAGGGGGAAGCGCCGCTGCCGCGGTTGGAAGCATCGGAGCGGCGCTAATCGAAATGGCGGCCAATTATTCGAGAGGTTGCTTCAAAAAAACCGCAGAGATAAAAAAAGCGAAAGGCAGGCTCGCAAAACTAATTGACCTCGACGCGAGAGCCTATGAAAAATACCGCAGAAACAAAACGGAAAAAAATCTCAAAAAATCGGCTGAAACGGCGATGAAAATCTGCGCGGAATGCGCGCAGATTCTCAAAATGGTCGGAAGAGAAAAAAATTTCAACAAAAATCTCGCCGCCGACCTAAAAAGCGGGAAACTGTTTCTCAAAGCGGCCTTCAACGCCGCCTTTTTGAACGTCTTGGCCAACCTTAAGAGCCTATCCGACGGAAACTTTGCCGCGGCAGAGGCGAAAAAAGCCGAGAGAATGAAAAAAGAAATAAAAAAAGATGGCAAAAATCATTGATGGCTTCAAAATCGCCGAAAAAATAACAAAAACGGTAAGAAGAGAACTATCGGCGGAGAAAACAAAGCCGCAACTTGCGGGAATACTCGTCGGGAAAAACAAAGCAGCAGATGCCTACGCATCGTTTATCGGCAGAAAATGCAGGGAAGCGGGTATGAAATTCAGTCTTTTCCCGTTTCCGAGCGAAACGTCGAAGGAGAAACTTGTCGCGCAAATAAAAAAACTAAACCGCGCGAAAAAAATTTCCGGAATAATCCTTTTTCTGCCGCTTCCTGGACAGATAAAAAAATCAGAAATTCAGGAATCTATAAACCCGCTCAAAGACGCCGAAGGAATCCATCCTGAAAACCTGGGGCGACTGATGCGCGGGACACCTTATCTGATTCCCTCTACCGCTGCCGCTGTTGCCAAAATTCTGGAGGTCACCATCGGCAATCTCGCAGGGAAAGAAATAACGATAATCGGATGCTCCGAAATCTTCGGACGCCCTCTTTCCCTGCTGCTTCTTAACCGGCTGGCAACGGTTTCCGTATGTCACATAAAAACAAGGAATATCGCATCTCACACAAGGAGAGCAGACATTTTGATTTCGGCGACTGGAAAAAGAAACCTCATAAAAAGCGATATGATAAAAAAGGGCGCGGTGGTAATCGATGTAGGGTTCAATGTGCGCGGAAACAAAATCCGCGGCGATGTGGATTTCGGAGAGGTTTCGAAAAAAGCGTCTTTTATCACCCCTGTTCCCGGAGGCGTGGGACCTGTGACAACGGCGATGCTTCTTTCCAATGTTTTGAAAGCGTGGAAAACCCAAAAGTATCAGCGGATTGTCCCGCAAAATCTGACAAAATCCAGAAGTCCGCTTGCGTAATTTTCCGAAGTGAGGTGCCCATTCCTGTGGGTTCCTCTTATTTCAAGAAATTTTTTCGGCGGGCGAGCCGCCTCAAACAACCGCAAACCATGGGAAAAGGGAATAACTCTGTCATCTCTGCTGTGAACAACGAGCACAGGACACAGTATCTTTTTGAGATATTCGCCGGTTTCGTATCTGTATTTCAAGATAAATCCGACGGGGAAAAAGGGATATCTCTGCGAGGCGATTTCCTTCAGGGAATAAAAACCCGATTCGATTACGGCGGCAAACGGCTTATGGCGGCAACACAACCAAGCAGCGGGTGAAGACCCGAGAGACCTTCCGAGAACAATTATGCCGCCGGGAGAAATTCCTTTTTTCGCAACAAGCCAGTTCCACGCCGCGAGAACATCCAGATATGTCCCTTTCTCCGATGGGGAACCTTCGCTCCTGCCGTATCCCCGCCAATCGAAGGCAAAAACGCCGAAACCCAAATCTCGGAACTGCTTTATCGAATCGCAAAAAAAGGAAATATTATCAGCGTTGCCGTGGCAGAACAAAATGACTTTGCCGCCGGCGGGCTGCGGAACAAACCACCCATTCAGTTTTATTCCGTCCGAAGTTTCAAAATAAACATCTTCATAATTCAGCCCCACATTTTCCGGATTTTTCACAAATCTCCGCGACGGATCGTAGATTAGTCCTTTTTGGAAAAAATACCCGATAAGCGCCATAAAAACGTATATAAAGGCAAAGACAGGAATCGCCGTCAGAATATTTTTTAGAAATTTTTTTGTTTTCAACGTTTCGGGAGAATTGCACCGCCGGCAAGACCGGCAAGCAGCGCTTTGGCGAGATCCAGAAGAATAAACGGGAATACCCCCTTGATGACAGCGTCGGAAAAGCCATAGTTCATCGCGACCGCGAGGAAAAACGCTCCAATGAGATAAATAACAAAAACTGCGACAATCATCACTCCAACCTGCGGCAAAAACTTCCTGTAAGACGCATTGCCGTCAGCAAACCTGCCGACAATATACGCGGCGAGAACAAACCCTATTAAATATCCGCCTGTGGGACCAAAAAGATACGCAGCAGACCCTGAAATTCCGCCTGCAAACCATGGCAGTCCAAGGCATCCCGCGGCAATGTAAATAATCTGGCTCAGCGCGCCAAACCTCGCCCCGCAGATGACGCCGCTCAAAAGAACACCAAAAACCTGTCCTGTCACAGGAACTGGAGTAAAAGGCAGTCGAACACAAAACCTTGCCGAAACCGCAGTGAAAACAGCCATCGAAAAAGCGAGAAAAATTCCCTTCGAAAAAGTCCGTTTCCTGCTCCAGACAAAAAACCGTCTTCTTTCTTTCAAATAAATATCCTCTATGGCAGACACACTCATCTCACCGCCTCCAGAATTTTGTCTGTCACTTCCGCCACAATGTTCTCCGGAAGTTCTATCGGATAAAACCAAAGCAAAATCGCAGTTTTTTTCATTTCTCCTCCCCAGTTCGCCGAACCGACCGTCGGACGCATCCACTATTCAGTTTCTCTGTCCTCAGTAGTTTATTACTTCCGCCGGAGAAAATCAACCTGCATTATTCATGCATCCCCGATAAATATCGGGGACAGCCCAGCCCTCTAAGCAGTATAATCTTAACCTGCCTTAATTTTTCTTCAAGCAATTTCATAACTGCTTTAACCTTTTCTCTCATGCATAGAGGGCGGGGCTGCCCGAAGGGTGGATTATTCACCCCGCATTTTGCGGGGAATAATCCAGGTCAAGTTTTTTTATGCCAAGTTCCTCCGCCATCTGCTTTATCTCTTCGCAGGTTTTATCCGTCAGCGGAACGCCGAGAGCAAGGAAAACTTCCTTCATAAAACGTCCAAGCGCCTTGAAACCGACACGAATCTCTTTTCCGCTGTTCATATTTCTTATTGTAGCAAAACCTAATGCCTCATTGAATTTTCTAAGTGAAATAACAA
>JAGHAK010000084.1 GCA_021161565.1 Elusimicrobiota bacterium
GCATTGACGCTTACAGAAAAGTTTCTCTGAATAATCTGAAATTTAAAGTCAACACTGCGCCTTCTCAGCCTGTCGTCCTGCGTATTTATCCCCTGAACAAAAATGTTTCTGAAGTCAGATTCTGGTGTAAAGACAAGCTTGTTGATGTTCAAAAAGCCAAAAACTCAGACTTGAAAATCAATTTTTTTTGATGCTTCTGAAGAGTGCACTTTTGATCTTTAAACAGTGCACTTTTGAATTTTATCTAACAGGTTTTCATCAAAACCATTCTTTCTCGCCATCTCTTTTGACCTTCTCAAAATATTTTTCGAAATAATCCGCAATTTTCCTGTCCTTTATCAAAACATTCGCTTCTCTGTATCTCTGGAAACCCCCGTAGCCCCAGTTCGACGAACCCACAATCACTGAATCATCGGCAATAACAAGTTTTGCGTGAGTTATTGTGTGAGGGTCATCATAGAAAACTTTTATACCTGCGGCTTCAAAATATTTTCTTCCTTCGGCGTTGATTTCGTTTAGACCTCTGTCATAATCGCTTTTTTCTATAACAACCTCGACGGGCACGCCTTTTTCCGCAGCCGAAACGAGAGCGCTGACAACCTCCATCACCGAACTTTCTTTATCGGCATAAATTTTTATTCCGTAGATTATCACTTTGATTTTCTCTTTCGCTTCGTCGAAAAGTTTTCTCATAAACTCGTCGACCTCTCCCGACTTTATGCAGGTCACCTCCCCATAAACCGCGGTTTCGGGAAACTTGCTACCCTGAAACTCCGCCAGAAAATATCTTTCAAACCAGTTTGCGACTCGCGGGTCTTTTATAAAAACATCCGTTTCGTTGTTTTTCTGAATCGAAGTAAAACTCAGATTAGTGGAACCAACGAGAACCGATTTCCCGTCACAGACAATAAATTTCGAATGGGAAAAAGTATCGGCGCTGTCAAGTTTGACATCCGCTCCAATGCTTTTCAAAACAGACAGGGATTCTTTGTTATAAACGACGTTGTCCTCAAATATGCCTCTGACATCGACACCCTTGTCGATTGCTTTATTGAGGAGAAAAATAACCGGGCGAGTTATCTCGTCAAGATGAAAGTATAGGTGGCTTATATAAATATTTCTGCGCACGTTTTTTATCAGGTTTTTTAGTTCGGGATAATAATCTCTGTTGGAACAAACCGAAATTTCCTGAACCGTTTCGCGTCGAGGCAAAATCGCGCAGGAGGAAATGATGAAAAAAGAAAGAAGTAAAAAAAATGGTTTCACCCGCTTCTTTTTCTTAGTCGCCCGCGAATTTTTTTTATGCTTCTTTTAACCCTTTCCCGCTCTTCGCTATCGCCTGTAAAGTTCGCCTTCAAGAACATTCCCTCCTTTATTTCGAAAGGAAACTGTTTCACGGGAATTTCCATTTTTCCGCCGCCTTTCACAATTATCACTGCGACACCTTCCTCGATTCTGTCGACAACACATTTCATATTTTATCAACCTCCGTCAGGATTTCAGTTCCCTGTACATATCCTCCGCTTCCTTGTCGGTTAAAAAAGATATCCAGTCGACCGCGCGTCGGGCGGCGTCGGGCTCCTTCAGAAAATAAAGTTTCTCCTCGGTAAATTCGGGATTCTTCAGGCAATAATCGAAAAGAAACCTTATTATTTCCTTCGCCCTTCCCATTTTTTTAGCTCCAAAAACGGGATAAACATTTCTGTAAAGGAAACTGCGCAGAGCCTCGAGAGCGTCAAGAATTTTTTCCGACATCGCTATGTGATTTTTGCCGCGCGAATTTTTGATTATGTCCACGAGAATCGTTTCTATCCTTTCCTCGAAGTTGCCACCGAGAACCTTTCTGGAAACTTCCGGAATGTCCGAATTTTCGATAACGCCCATATTGAACGCGTCGTCGGTGTCGTGGTTTATATAGGCTATCCAGTCGGAAAACTGAACGACTTCACCCTCGAGAGTGGAGGGCTTTTCTATCTTGTTTTTGTAAATATCCGTGATTGCCCGCGCGCCCTTGGCGTGTTTAACAATGCCGTCTTTCACTTCGTAAGTGAGATTCAGCCCCCTGCCTTTTCTTTCCAGTTTTTCCACCACCCGAAGAGACTGCTCGTTGTGGCGGAAACCCTGAGAATAAAGTTGATTCAGAAGCGCCTCGCCGGTATGCCCGAAAGGAGTGTGCCCGAGGTCGTGCCCCAGAGCAATCGCCTCTGCGAGGTCGGCATTAAGCGAAAGCGCTTCCGCGATTGTCTTGGCGACGTTTGCCACCTCGAGCGTGTGTGTAAGGCGAGTGCGAAATTCCTCGCCCGCCGTCGAAATAAAAACCTGCGTTTTCTGTTTCAGTTTCCGAAAACAGAGACAATTCAAGATTCTGTCCCTGTCCCTCTGAAAACAGGTTTTCACATACGATTCTTCCTCGGGATAGAGTCTCCCCCGGCTCTTGCTCGCTTTTGTCGCCAGCGGCGAAAGTTTTTCCTCCTCAGATTTCTCTATCTCTTCTCTGATGCTCATTTCATAAATAGCCCGGCTCTATAAAACCCGCCTCCTTGGCGTCGGATGTGACTTTGAGCGATCCGAACTGTATTATCCTGACGCCTTCCGCGTTTTCAAGAGGCGTTTTCATAACAAATTTTTCGTTGGCATAATCTATCTCCGACAGAATCGCAAGACCGAGACAGTCTTTGTTCTCATCGGCAAGCCCCACAACGAGATTTCTCTCCGCGCCTTTGATGATGTTCTTCACCTTAAAAACCGAAAATTCCTTTTTCAGGGAAGCGACCTCTTCACCTGTGAGCGGCTTTTCCGTGACGACGAGAATCCCTTCCCAGCCCGAAAGACGCTCCGCCCAGATTGTTTCAACCGTTTTTGGTTTTATCCGTTCTCCTGTCAGGAGAAAAACTCTGTCAGTGGCGACATCCGAAAAATTCAGGGAGATTTCTCTCAGATTTCTGAAATACTTTGCCGCTATTTTTTCGCGAAGCAGCTTCCTGTCCGCGTCGGATGTGGAAGTCGCCTTTTTGGAAACATGAATCCTCTCTATTTTTTCAGGTTTTTCTCTTTTTACGAGATGCTCGAGTTCCTTCCCTCTTTCAAGAAGGATTATCTTGTCGGGATTCAGAATATCGATTTCCGCAGTTCTCAGAAGCCTGCCGCCGTCGCCCTGAACCCAGCCAGGAGTGTCTATTATTACCGTATCGCTGCTGGCGAGCGCTTTGTCAACCAGTTTCTTCAGCCCCACGACCGAGGTGACGAGATGAAGCCCAGGAGAGTGGCTTCCAAGGAAAAAAAGAGCATCAGGATCAACTTCGGAAATGAATACAACGGGTTTTTCCATAACTGCCAGACCTATTGTTCCGGGAGGTCCTATATCCGACTGCCCGACATCACAATCGATCATCGAAATTTTTATTTTTCTGTCAGTGAGGGAATTGGCGAGAAAAGTCGAAAAAAAGGTTTTTCCGGTATCCACTTCTCCAAGCACAAGAATTATTCTCGGCTTTTCGGAAGCGAATTTGTCCACAAGTTTGTCCCATACTTCAGGAATTGTGGAATTTTCTATTTTTTTGGCATCGCCTTTTATTTCCGCCTCGCAGTCCGAAACCGCTTCGAGTGGAATGCTTTTACCCTGCGGAATATCCACAACGCAGCCGGAGAAATGCGCTCCGACAATGCGGCATTCTCCCTTTTTCAGATTTATTTCGGCAGGACCGCTTACGATAAAAATTTCGCCCTTTTTGATATTCACTTTTCCTCCTTGAAAACCAGCGTAGGCCAGATTTCCTCGAGAATGTTATCCCGCAACTTCAGAATTTTCTCTATTTTGCTTTTCTCTATTTTCGCCTCGGAATCTCCTTTTACGCGGATAAAATCGTCTTCATCCCCGTCGAAATTCCCCGCGATTCCTCCGGCGGCGGTTTTAACGAAAATCCTGTCGCCAGGATTCAGTTTAGCGGGGTCGGCTTCCGACACATATCTGGCAAGACACATTCCCACAATGCCAGGATAAAGCGGAATCTGTTTTACCAGTTCCACAACCTTTTTCACAATCTCAAAAGTCAGAGAATTGTCGCCGTATTGCTCTCCGACTTTCAGAATATTCTCCAGCAAATCAGGAAATTCCGATTCTCTAAAACTCATCTATTCCTCCCATTATTTTTTTGTCTCCATATCATTTCTTTAATTCAAAATTCAAATCGCAAAATGCAAAATGACAATCCAAAATCCAAAATTTTCCTATCC
>JAGHAK010000053.1 GCA_021161565.1 Elusimicrobiota bacterium
ATTTATAAGGAACTGGAATACCTGTTAAAACAGCAGGGTATTTCAATGAGCCCGAAGCGGGCTGCAGAATTGACGCATAATATGTATGAGCTGGAATATATTTTGCCACAGTCGAAGAAAAAAGAAAAGATGTTATTGAAAATGGATGATGAACAGCAGGTGCTCTATAATGCTATTTATGGATGATTGGGTGTTTCATTGGCGAAGTCAGGATGCGAGCAAGTGCGAGACTGCCTGCAGCATTAGTAGGTAGGCAATGTGGGCGAGTCTTGCGAGCATAAAGAAATAATCTACTTTCTCCTTGTCTTCTCCCTATCAAGGAAGAGGTTATTTTTTGTTTGATAAACCAGGATGATACATTTCTTGATTGATTTTTCCTTTTTGACTTTATACAATGTTGTTAGTGAAACGAAGAATTAATAATAGAGATTCTATTCTCAGCAGTAAGTTTGGTTCTATTTTGAGGGAAAGATAGTTTTGTCGGAAATTCCGCGCGAAAAATCTTTGCTGGTTTTTCTTTTCATCGCTTTTGTCTTTCTTGCTTCGAAATTAATTTTTCTGGCCGTTTATAATTATATGCCTCTTGCTGGAGATGCACCCGGCTTTGTCCATATGGCGGAAAACATGAAAAGTTTTTACGCTTGTTCGACAAGGGAGCCGTTCTGGATTTTGTGGGTAAAAATCTGGATTTCATTTTTCAGAAATCCTGCCACTGGCGTCCGGGTTAGCTGTATTTTGCTTTATGTTTTTTCGTCTTATTTTGTTTTTTTGATTTTGGAAAAATCGCTCGGAGGTCCTTCTGCGCTCGCAGGTTCTTTTTTCTATCTTCTTACGCCGTATATGTTTTTCAGCCACATTAGAGCGCACCGTCTTGAACTGTATCTTTTTCTTCTTCTTTTGTTTTGTTTCTGGATTCTTTTTAAGATGGATTCAAACCTCAATGCGATTTTCAGCGGAGTTATTGTTTCTGCCCTGATTCTTACGAGAATGGAGGCGCTGCTTATTGTCTTTCTGGGATTTTTGTTTTATTTGATTTTTTCAAAGAGCGTTTTCAGAGATAAAATCACAAAAATTTTTATATCGTGCGCAGTTTTGCTTATTCTTTCAGGTCCGTTTTTTTTAAGTTGTCTTGTTAAGAAAGGGTCCGTATTTTATGTGCTGAATGTCCACTCGCGTTTCTGGGATAGCCACGAGCATGCCGGTCAGCCGGGTTTCCGAAGACCTGAAGTTGTTTTAAAAAAACCTTATGAAGGCAGGCATGTGACTGTTCTGAAATATATTTTTTCAGGGAGAAGCCCGTTGAAACTTATTTCGAGAGTCGCAGGGGGATATGTAAAAACCCTAACAAGGGGAGTAAAGCATATGCTGTCCATTCCCGTCAGTTTGAGTTTTCTTTTGTATTTTGTATGGTTGGGTTTCATTGTAATGCTCTTTTCAAAAACAGGAAAAACTCTTTTGTTCTGGGGCATGCTTTTTATTCTGCCTCATTCGTTTATTCTGAACCTCCATGTGGTGGGGAAACCCTCAGTTGATATCAGATTCGCCGCTTCTGCGGTGCCTCTTATGGCTTTTTCGTTCGCCTGTCTGGTTTTTGCAGTCTTGAATTATGCGCGTGGGTTCGGGAACAAGAAAGAAATCGATATGATAAACGAAGATGCCTCATCCCTTTGAAAAAAGATGCCGTGGAAAAATTACTATTGCTCTCAGCGGTAATGATCGAAGTAGAAATTTTTGAGTTTCCTTTTTGATATCTTTCCCGTTGGAGTTCGCGGAAAATCGTCGACGAAAACAATTTTTCGGGGGACTTTGTAAGCAGCCAGCCTTTTTCGGCATGCCGCGATAATTTCCTTTTCTGAGATTTTGCCCGTTGCTTTTACGAATGCCGCAGGAACAAATGTGTCTTCCAAAGGTTGCCCGATGACCGCGGCTTCCTCAATCTGCGGAATGTCCCGAAGGACATTTTCAATTTCCCGCGGATAGACATTGAGTCCTCTGTGAATAAACATATCCTTGAACCTGTCGACGATGAAAATGTAGCCTTCCTCGTCGCGATAGGCGAGGTCGCCTGTATAGAGCCAACCGTTTTTCAGTGCGTTTTTTGTAGCCTCGGGGTATTCGAAATAACCTGTCATAACGTTGTCGCCTTTTATGACAAGTTCTCCTATTTCGCCTGGTTCGACTTCTTTTTCTTCGCCGTTCAGGATTTTTGCTTCAACACCTGGAAGAGGTTTGCCTATGGATCCGTGTTTTATTTTATTCGGCGGATTGAATGTCGCCACTGGAGCGGCTTCCGTGAGTCCATAACCTTCTATAATTTTTTTGCCGAATTTTCTTTCGAATTCGCTGATGACTTTTATGGAAAGGGAATCCGCTCCGCTTATGAAATATTTTACGCGCCAGAACGCGATTTTGCCGATGAGTTTTGGAACCTTCAGGAAAAGTTTGTAAACCTGAGGGATGCTGACGAAAAGTGTGATTTTCTTTCTGAAAATAAGTTTCAGAAAGGTCGTTCCTTTTACTATCGAAGGAAGTAGAACGGCGCTTCCGCCGACACTCATAGGCAGAAGAAGACAAACGGTGAAAGCAAAGGAGTGAAAGAGCGGAAGAAAACACAGTGACCTGACTTTGTGATTGAGGCGAACCACTTTGAGACAGAATTCGACATCTGCCATAAAATTTTTGTGCGTGAGAATCGCGCCTTTGGGGTGTCCCGTCGTCCCGGAAGTGTACAAAATGGCCGCGGTGTCGTTTTGCGAAGGGACGGACGGGAAATCCCCGCCCTCATAAAGTGAAAATTCGCTCCAGTCGAGAATTTCGCGGATGTTGTTGGCTTCCTCTTTCAGTTTTTCGAAATGCTGCCTGCCTTCTTTGCCACTGATTAGAACGCAACTTCGCGAGTCATTCAAAATATAAACGATTTCGTCGGTTGTGAGAAAATAATTGATTGGCACGACCGCCGCGCCGATTTTGAAACAAGCGAAAGCGCTTATCACAAATTCAGGGCTGTTTCTGAGAAGAACTGCGATGTTGTCTGATTTTTTCAGGCCCCTGCTTCTTAAAACGGCGGCGAATCTATCGATCTGTCTCAGGAGTTCGCTGTATGAAATTTTTCTCTTCCCGAAGATAATCGCGGGTTTTTTCGGTCTTTCCGCCGAAATTTTCTTCAGAGTTTCATAAAGATTTTTTTCCATCGCGTTTTAATGTTACTTATTTCCATCGGGTTTGTCGAGCAGCGCGCTTGTTATATGCCGGAAAATTTTGTAATATTCTCAAATGAAAAATTTGCTTCCTGTTTATAGAAAAGTTCCCGTTGTCGTGGCAAGAGCAAAAGGGAAATACATCTGGGCGGAGAATGGCGAGAAATATCTGGATTTTCTTTCGGGCATTTCCGTGACGAATATGGGACATTGCGACAAAAAAGTCGTTGCGGCAATAAAGAAACAGGCGGACCAGTATCTTCATGTGTCGAATCTTTACCACGACAGGAATCAGGAAAAATACGCGCGGTGGATTGTGAAAAAAACTTTCCCGGGTTTCGTTTTTTTTTCCAACTCAGGGGCGGAAGCGAATGAACTCGCGATAAAACTTGTCAGGAGATACGGCGCATCCCGCGGAAAATACAGAATTATCACATTCAAAAATTCTTTTCATGGAAGAACAATCAGTACGATTTCGGCAACGGGACAGGACAAATTTCGAAAGGGTTTTTCCCCACTGCTTTCGGGTTTCGATTATGCTGTTTTTAACGACTTTGACTCCGTGATAAAAAAAACCGGCGATAAAACCGTTGCGGTTATTGTCGAACCCGTTCAGGGCGAGGGCGGCGTTTATGTTGCCGAAAAGAGGTTTATCAGAGAACTGTCGACTTTCTGCCGCCGGAGAAAGATTCTGCTTATTTTTGACGAAATTCAGACGGGATTTGGCAGGTGCGGAAAAATGTTCGCTTTTGAAATATATGGGGTTATACCTGACGTTCTCACTCTCGCCAAATCCGCAGGTGGCGGCCTCCCGCTTGGAATAACTGTAATAAGGAAAGGACTTGAGAAATTTCTCCCCGCCGGTTCCCACGGTTCCACATTCGGTGGGAATCCCGTAAGCGTAGCAGCGGGCCTTGCCCACGCTTCGCAGATAAACGGCAAAGTTCTCGCAAGGGTAAAATCGACGGGAAAATTTTTTATCGGGCATCTTGAAAAATTAAGGGAAAAATATCCCGCAATCAGGGAAATTCGCGGGGTGGGGCTTATGATTGCCGTTGAATTTGTGAAGCCTGTCGCCCGTGAGGTTTCGGTTTTTTTCCTGAAAAACAAAATTCTGGTAAATGCCTGCAAGGAGAATATAATTAGATTTCTGCCGCCTTTTACAATCGGAAAAAATGATATAATAAAACTTGTTAAAACTCTCGAAATTTTTTTGAAGAAGGAGGTCTGATGGCTAACTCGAGTTTTTTTTACATTCCTCTGGCTTGCGCGGTTTTGGGTTTTCTGGTTGTGGTTTCAATTATTCTGAAAGTTCTGAAGCACTCTCCTGGCAATTCCAAGATGATTGAAATTTCGAACCTGATTCACGAAGGGGCAATGGCTTTCCTCTGGCGCGAATACAGGCAAATAGGAATTTTTGTTCTGATTGTCGCGGTGATTATTTATTTTTTCCTGGATAAACTTATGCCGGTTGCTTTTATAAGTGGAGCTCTCTTCTCCGTTTTCGCCGGTTTTATCGGAATGACGATCGCGACCAGGTCAAACGGAAGATGCGCGCAGGCGGCATCGGTCAGTCTGAATGACGCTCTCAATGTGGCTTTCCCAGCGGGAATGGTTATGGGTCTGTCTGTGGCAAGCGCGGGACTTCTGGGATTGTCTTTGATGTATTTTCTTTTTCTCTGGCAGCAGGGTTTGTTTTCGACGGATTTTGCAGCCAATCTCGTCGCAGCGACAAACATTGTGGTTGGCTTTAGCATGGGCGCCAGTTCCGTCGCTCTTTTTGCCCGCGTAGGAGGCGGCATCTATACAAAAGCTGCCGATGTGGGCGCCGACCTTGTAGGGAAAATCGAGGCGGGGATTCCCGAAGACGACCCGCGAAACCCCGCGGTAATTGCCGATAATGTCGGCGACAATGTGGGCGATGTTGCGGGCATGGGCGCCGACCTTTATGAATCTTATGTCGGCGCGATTGTTTCAGCCTGCGTGCTTGCCGCTTCTTCCAAGGATATCAAAGGCGTTTTTCTTCCTTTTCTTCTTGTAGGGTGGGGGATAATTTCTTCGATTGTCGGAAAATTTTTCGTCAAAGCGGACGAGAAAACAGACCCGCAGGTCGCTTTGAGAAACGGGCTCTGGTCGGCAGCTTTCATTTTCCTTGCCGGAAGTTTTGCCGTGACTTTCTGGTGGTATAAAAACCCTGCTATCGCTCAACTTGGACCTTTCGGCGCGATTGTGTCTGGGTTAATCGCAGGGCTGATTGTCGGGTTTACCGCCGAATATTACACATCGGGAAAGAGCGTGGAAAAAATCGCCAGAGCATCAATGTCTGGTCCCGCGACAAATATTCTTGCGGGTCTTTCCACAGGAATGTATTCCACTGGTTTTTCGATTCTCGCGATTGCGGTCGCCACCGTCGTCTCTTTTAAGTGCGCGGGAATCTACGGAGTTGCCCTTTCCGCTATCGGTATGCTTGCCATAACGGGAATGACCGTTGCGGTTGACGCTTATGGGCCGATTGCGGACAATGCCGCGGGAATAGCCGAAATGGCTGATATGGGTAGTGAAGTGAGAAAAAGGGCAGAGAGGCTCGATGCTGTCGGAAACACGACGGCAGCTATCGGAAAAGGGTTCGCCATCGGGTCAGCGGCGCTCACGGCTTTGGCTCTTTTCAGCGCCTACGCGAAGTCGGCTAATCTTTTTCAACTCGAAGACGGAACAAGCATCATCAATATTCTGAACGCGCCTGTGGTGGCGGGGCTTTTTATCGGCGGAATGGTCGCATTTATTTTTTCCGCATCCACAATGCAGGCTGTCAACCGGTCTGCCGGAAGCATCGTCGAGGAAGTCAGACGCCAGTTCAGGGAAATTCCGGGTTTGATGGAAGGGAAGGCTCTTCCAGATTCCAGCCGGTGCGTCGATATAACGACAAAGGCAGCTCTTTCCGAGATGCGCATTCCCGGGATTTCGGCGGTTCTCGCTCCGGTTGTTGTGGGCACTGTTCTCGGGACGGAAGCCCTCGGCGGTTTTCTTGCCGGCGCGCTCGTGACGGGAGTTCCTCTGGCCCTTTTTCTCGCAAACGCCGGAGGCGCCTGGGACAACGCGAAAAAATATGTGGAGGAGGGGAATCTCGGCGGGAAGGGTTCCGAAGTCCACAAAGCCACGGTAATAGGCGACACGGTTGGCGACCCCTGCAAAGACACATCGGGGCCGTCGCTGAATATCCTGCTTAAGTTGATGTCTATCGTTTCGCTTGTTTTTTTGCCGCTCATTTTCAAACTCCACGATTTGTTTGTTGACCTTTTCTGAAATTTTGATAAAATAAAATTCGCCTTCGGCGAATTTTTAACAAAGGGGTTTTACCCCTTTGAAACCCTGGGGGTTTAAGGGGGGCAAAGCCCCCATTATTAAATTTCCGCCGGAGGCGGAAATTCGCTCCGCCATCGAGGGGGCGAATTTGTTTCTCCTTTTCCCCGTGGGAAAACTTGAACCACGGGGGCGAAAAGACCAGAAGGGAGGTTTTATGGAATACGAAACAATTTTTGTGGCGAAACCCGATGTTTCGGACGAGCAGTTGGGCGAAATTACGGGGGAAGTGAAGAAAATTCTCTCCGACAGGAAGAGCGTCGTTCTGGCGGAACAGAACTGGGGCAAAAAAACCCTTGCCTACGAGATTGAGAAATTTAATGAGGGAGTCTATTACTATATCCGTTTTTCGACTTCTGTTTCCCGCCTGCCAAATGACCTTTCTCTTTTTTTCCGTCATAATGATTTTATTCTGAGGTTTCTGACGGTGAGACTGGGAAAAAAATGAAACATAGGAGGTAGCGTGGCTAATTTAAACAAGGTTTTTTTGATGGGAAATCTCACAAAGGACCCAGAAAAGAGAGTTACCCGGGGGGATAATGCGGTTGTTCATTTCACGGTTGCCTGCAACAGGGGTTATGTCGACCGGTCCACGGGAGAAAAAAAGGAATCCGTTTCTTTTGTTCCCATTGTCGTGTGGGGAAATCAGGCCGAAAATTGCGCGAAATATCTCACAAAGGGCAGTCCTGTTTTTATTGAGGGGAGGCTTGCCAACCGCAGTTGGGAGACTTCATCGGGTGAGAGACGCACGAGAATAGAGGTTGTAGCGCAGTCTATACAGTTCTTGAGAAGGGCTCCGCAGTCAGGTTATCAGGCGCCTGTTGAATCGCCTGCGGATGACATTGTCAAGGAGCCTCCGGAAAATCCATCCGAGGATGAGGTTCCGTTTTGAGTTTAGGCGGCTTGAGTGGAAAATGAAAAATTAAAAATGACAGATGAAAGAAAATTAAAATTAAAAATGAAAAATTAAAA
>JAGHAK010000150.1 GCA_021161565.1 Elusimicrobiota bacterium
GGATTGTCCGCCTTCGCTAAAGCTACGGCGGATTGAATTGGTTGCATAATCCACCGAAGCCTCTGGCGTAGGTGGAGACCCGATTTATAGGGGATTGTCCGCCTTCGCTAAAGCTACGGCGGATTGAAGAAGGATGAGAATGATACATCTTTGCTCAGCCAAACTCTGCAGCATTATCTCCCATTGTCATTCCGAAGGCATGTCCTGAACAAAGTGACCCCTCACCACGGGTTTAAACCCGTGGCTTCTTGTGGTGGGGGGGGTGAAGGAACTTGAAACGACTGAGGAATCTTATTGCTGTAAAAAGATTCTTGCCTGCCTGTGGTAGGCAGGTCGCGTCGCGATGCTCCTCGAAATGACAAAACGGCGAATGGTAATATACTCCGATTTTATCAGAGCAAAATTTGCTTTTCGAGCGAAATAAAAAGAGTGGTGGGCAAATTACCTTATCACCCGAAAATAGTGAATAATGACAAGAATTACCTCATCGGCTTTCTTATGTTTTTGCCAAAGCCAGAAATCCTGCGAGCAAAGTATTGCCTATTTGTTTATGAGAAAAAATGCTAACCCGGGTTATTCATACTAAATGAAGGAAACCGCCCTTTCGGTTGATGTGGTATGATGGAATGTGGAATAGAAAAAAAATGAAAAATGTACTATACTACTGAGGAAACTTTCAAGAAAGGGCGGGGTTAGCCCAGCCCCCGATAAAATCGGGATCTGCCCGAAGGGTGAATTATTCACCCCGCATTTTGCGGGGAATAATTCAGGCTAAAATAAAAAAGCGAGGTGATGCCAATGAAAAAAAGAATGTTTTTGATTTTCACATTTTATTTTTTCGCTTTTCTGGCGGATTCGGCTTTTGCGGATGTTTCTGCCGATAAACTTCTTGAAAAGGTAAGTAAGACATACAGCAAAATCAGAAGTTTCAGGGCGAAAATCACGCAGAAAAACGCCGTCACAGGCGAGGTTGTTTTCTACGGAAAAATTTATTTCAAAAAACCGAAGTTGAAAATAACTTTTACGGGCCCCAAAGATTTTGAAGGAACGGGCTTCAGCGCCGTTCGAGAAGGCGGCAAAACGGTTCTTGTCGACAAAGACGGTTTCGCAGTGACGACTTCTCCAAATCTCAGGCAGAATTTTTACGACATCATCACAGGCGATATTCTTGACCTCGGGAAAGCGAGGGTTTTTGTCGTTCCTGAAGAAACAGGGAAAAAGAAGCCGAGATTTTACACTCTTCAAATCAGAATGCCGAAAGAGGAAGAAACGAAGGAACTCGACCCTTACGCAAGCCAGCAGATGTTTATGGAAAAGCTCAAAGCGGGAGGACGAATTTCCGAGGAAGACCTTGAAATGTTCAAAAAATACAGCCACCAGGCGAGAAGAAGCGCGGCGCAGAGCCCGTCTTCCTTCTGGCAGAGGGACTGCGATGTCAAAATTGACAGGGCGAGAGGTTTGATAACCGAGATAGATGTTATCGATGACGGCGATGTTGTTCAGAAGACAAAATTTCGCTACACTTTCTCCGGCGGCTGTTATATCCCTTCGAGTGTTGTTTTTGAGGAAGGGGGCGATAAAATCAAAACCGTTCTTTCGCAGATTTCCGTGAATATTCCGATAAAAGAGAAAATTTTCAAATACAGGGAAAAAGTCGAATATTGATTTTTCTGAGAAATTTTCTGCTTCTTTTTTTCGTTGTTTTTATTTCCTTTTTTTATTCGGGCAAAAATTCTTTTCCCCGCACCGCCGTTTATTACAAAAGAGCGCGCGTTCTTCTTGAAAGGATAGATTCCGATTACCGAAACGGCAATTACAAAAAAGTTTTGGAAGAAAGCGGGAAGTTTCTTGAAAAGTTCGGCGATTCCGCTTATTTCCCGTCGGTTGTGTGGCTTGGAGAAAAAAGCGCGGGAAAAATTTCTGGGGATTGTTCTGTTTTTGAAAAAAAACTGGAGAGTTATTCGGGTTTCGGCAAAAAAGAGATAAAAGCGAAATTCGACTGTCCCGATTATCCCGTTTCCAGCAAATTCCGTCCGGGCAGGTATTTTTTTCTGAACCTGCCGGGAGTGAAAAAACAGAAAGAATATCTCGAAGAAAAAGGCATTGTCAATAGAAGAGAAACATCCCTTTTTGCCGTTCCGTCGGAAATTGTCTATCTTTTGAGATATCCGAAGAATCTGCTTGCCGGTTATTTCGATTTCAAGCCTGAATTTCCCTGTTTCGTTTTTTCGGGTTCGGGAAATTATCATCATCTTTCGTATTTTCTGATTAGGCAGATGGAGTTTCCTGTCACGGTGATAATTTTCGACGCACACACCGACTACAGGGATGAGACGGAACACGCCTTTGACTGCGGTTCGTGGGTGGGTGAGATGCTGAAACTAAAAAATGTGAAAAAAGTCGTCTTAATCGGCACGGATACGGACAGGGATTATTACTGGCGCAACATTATGTTCAGAATTCCCCGAAACGCCGAGATTTTGCAGAAAGGCGATGTCTCGAAAATTTACGCGGGGAAGTTCAAGAGGATAAAACTGGGGTCGATTCACGATGATTTCGAAATTCCCACGAAAAGCGTTTATTTCTCTTTTGACCTCGATTGTCTCGGTAAAAAATATATCGAAACCGACTGGGGAAATGGCAAAATGACCCCCGACGAAATTCTGGCGATAGTTGTGAGGATTTTGCGAAAACACAAATTTGCCGGCGCGGATTTCTGCGCAATAAAAAATCCGCCCGATGAAAAATCGCTCAAAACTCTGGCAAAGATTGTCAAAAAAATGGCAAGCGAGGGAGTATTGGGCCGCCTGCCTGCCGGCAGGTAGGGTTCTGATATTTTGATTTTTCTTCATCTCAGACTTTTCACTGACCGGAACTTTGCCAAAATTGCTTTTATTGGGTAAAATAAAAATTCGCCTTTGGCGAATTTTAGCAAAGGGGTTTTGCTCCTTTGAAACCTTTGGAACCCCTTCTTTAATTCTCCCCCTTGGAAAGGGGGAGATATAGAGGGGAATAGGGGTTTTCCGCTGGAAGCGGAGTTAAATTTTCGCGGAGCAAAAATTTATGATTTACGATGTTTTGATTATTGGTTCTGGAATTGCCGGACTTTTTACAGCGCTTTCCCTGCCTGAAAATCTGAAAGTAGCGGTTGTCACAAAAAGAAAACTTGACGAGGCGGAGACATCGTTTGCCCAGGGTGGGATTTCCTGCGTGATATCTCCGAAAGATTCTTTTGAAAGACACATTCAGGATACATTGAACACAGGCGCAGGAATTTCAAAGAGAAGAATCGTTGAAATCGTTGTGAAAGAAGGTCCTCAAAGATTAAATGACCTTGTCGCCCTCGGAGTTAAATTCACAAAATCGAAAAAGTCATACGACCTTCATCTTGAAGGCGGTCACTCCCGTCGCCGCATTGTTCATGTGGCGGATTTGACGGGAAAGGCGATAGAAGATGTGTTGATAAAAAATGTTCGCAGAGAAAAGAATATCGCGATTTTCGAAAATCACATCGCAGTGAATTTGATAAAGAGCGGTTCAGAATGCTGGGGCGCCTATGTGCTGAACGAGAAAAAATCGTGTGTGGAAATCTTCCGCGCGAGAAAAACTGTTATCGCCACAGGGGGAGCCGGGAAATGCTATCTTTACACTTCGAATCCCGATGTGGCAACAGGCGATGGAATTGCCATGGCTTACAGAATCGGCTGCAGAATAAAAAATATGGAGTTCGTCCAGTTTCATCCGACCTGCCTCTTTCACCCAGAGGCGAAGTCGTTTCTTATTTCAGAGTCGGTCAGAGGCGAAGGGGCTCTTCTCTTCACAAAAAGCGGGAAAAGATTTATGCCGAAATATCATCCGATGAAAGAACTCGCGCCGCGCGATATTGTGGCGCGGGCGATTGACGATGTGATGAAGAAAACGGGCGATGATTTTGTCTATCTCGACATCAGCCACAGGCCGCCGTCATTTATAAAAAAGAAGTTTCCGTATCTGTGCGACAGAGTGAAGGATTATGGATTCGATATGACAAAAGAGCCAATTCCTGTTGTTCCCGCCGCGCATTATATCTGCGGAGGCATCGCTGTCGACGAATACGGAAAGACGGATGTGGAAAATCTTTTTGCCGCCGGCGAAACCGCCTGCACAGGTCTTCACGGAGCGAACCGCCTTGCGTCAAATTCTCTTCTGGAAGGCGTGGTTCTTGCCAGGCGTGTTGCCCATAGAATTCCGCGGGAACTTGAAAAAAGAGAAAAAATCCCTCCGATAACTGGATGGAAAACCTACGGTGCCCGCCCGTCGGACGAGGCGGTTGTCATTTCGCAAAATTGGGACGAAATCAGAAGGTTTATGTGGAATTATGTCGGGATTGTCAGAAGCATGAAGCGGCTTGAAAGGGCGTTCAACAGAATAAAAAATATTCTGAAAGAGATTGACGAATACTATTGGAATTTTTTGATTACGAGAGATTTGATAGAATTGAGAAACATCGCGAGGGTTTCGTATCTGATGATAAAATCCGCGATGATGAGAAAGGAATCCCGCGGCACGCACTTTATGATTGATTTTCCCAAAAGAAACGACACAAGATTTTTGAGAGATACTGTTCTAAGAAAGAGAAAAGTGAAAAAGTTGAAAAGTTAAAAAGGTGAAAAGTAGAAAAGTAGAAAAGTAGAAAAGTAGAAAAGGTAAAAGAACCCCCTACTTAATCTCCCCCCTAAAAGGGGGGAGAAAGAGAGGGGGGATTTTCCCTTATCAACTTGTTAACTTGTCAACTTATCAACTAAAAATGAAAAGTGAGAAAGTTGAAAAGTGAAAAGTGAAAAAAGATTTCTCGCTATCGCTCGAAATGACAAGGGAAATAAAAAATGCAAAAATAAAAAATCAAAATGAAAAATGACAAATAAAA
>JAGHAK010000107.1 GCA_021161565.1 Elusimicrobiota bacterium
TGACACCGTAAGAAATGATAGGGTCAGGCATAGGAAAAGAGGTGGGATTAACCCGCTCGCGAATATTAAAAAAAGTTGGAAGGGGAAAAATCAGGAGGTTGTTTGCAAGTAGCCGAATTGAATTTGATGGCTTTATTGTCTCTTGCAGAGATTGTAATTGTCGGAAAGAATCAAGGAGAACCCCCTCTTAGTCTCCCCCTTGGAAAGGGGGAGAATTGGGGTTTCCTCTTGACAACTTTCTTAAGATAGGGGGGAAATAGGGGGGATTTACGGATGAAAAATAAAAATTGTAGTTGCAAAGCTTGCCCCGTTGGATGTTTGCTATCCAACAGGGTTTGCTTTGCCAAATAAAGAAATGATAAGGAAGGAAGAATTTGATAAGATTTTGAGGGGTTTTGTGAAAGAAACAGATGCAAGGGTTTATATTTTCGGCTCTCGCGCCAGAGGAGATAATTCGCCCTGTTCGGATGTCGATATTGGGGTTCTGATTGCTTCAGGCGAAAGAGCGGGGATTAAAATTTCCCTTCTCAGAGAGAAATTCGAAAATTCGAACATCCCGCAGAAAGTTGATGTTGTGGATTTGAGCAAAGTTTCGGATGATTTCAGAGAAAAAATAATGAAAGAAGCGATTTTATGGAAGAAAGATTGAAATTAAAAATTTCGCTATTTGAGAAATCTCTTCAAACTTTTGAAGAAATTTTAAGTCAGCCATACTCTGTTGTTATTAGAGATGCTTCAATGCAAAGATTCGAATATACATTTGAAGCAATGTGGAAATTTTTGAAAGAGTTCTTAAAAGAAATGGAGGGAATTGTCGCAAATTCCCCGAAAGCGGTTTTTCGCGAAGCGTTTGGCATAGGGCTTATAAGTGAGCCAGATACGGAGAAATTCCTTGAAATGACGGACAGCAGAAATGATATTGCGCACACTTACAAAGAGGAAGTTGCTAAAGAAATTTTCGAGAGATTACCAGAATATTTGGATTTGATGAGATTGCTTGATGAAAGTTTAAAGAAAAGGTTGAAAAATTAAGAATAATGAAATTGCTGATCAAGGAGACGGAATGAGAAAATTTTTCAAGGTTGCTCTGGTTATTCTGTTTGCAGGCTTCTGGTTTCTGGTTTCTTCATATGCTGCGGAACTTGTGTCTGTGGGAGAGGTTTTTGTGGCAGGCGGAAGTTCGCTTTATAACGGCGATTCGTCGTCAAACGGCGGCAATTTCAGCTGCGCCTATGTGCCGGCTGTGAAATTTAGCGACAAGGTTGCGCTTCTTCCGGGCTATTACGGCAACTATCGCGGGTCAAAAAGTGTCTATGAAATTATCGGCGGCGGGACTCTGTATCAGGATTCGATGAGTCATAATGTGACGTTGCGTCTCATAAATAAAATTTCCAATACCCAGAAATTCAAAATCAAAGTCGGGTATCTGTGGAATTTTTTCAGAGAGACGAAAGACGAAAACTGGGGAGATGGTCTCTTTGATTACGAAAAATTCACGGCGGGTGTAGAAACCGAGTACAAGAATATCGGCGGTTTTGAAAAACTGATTCTTTCCCTCGATATTCTGAAAGTGAAATTCCCGCAGTATCAGACCCTTGCCACCGAAAAATACGGCAAAGAGGTTTATCCAGGCGGAAACATTCTGGATTTTTCGGGTGTTTCCCTTTATTTCAGAGGTTTGAGACGTATCGGAGCAAAAGCGGTCGCAGATTTAAGTTACAGTTTTATGACTCAGGATTTTCCCGACCAGAACATAATAAATTCGGATGGCTCCTATTCTCTTAATAAGAGACGCGACAGAAAATCGCTTTTTAATCTGGTTTTTTCCCGTGCTTATGGCAAGGAAACTTCTGCTGGAATTTCCTTTTCTGGCGCGGTTGTGCGTTCAAATCAGGACCATTATAGTACAGATCAGCCAATGGAGTTTAAGTTTACTAAAAAATATTACGACTATGATTCTCTTTCCGTTGGACCTGTTTTTTCGTTCGGTTCGAGGCTGAAAATGAGCCTCGCTTACAAGTACGGAATAAAAAACTATAAAGGCCGTCTCGCGCAGGACTCATCCGGAAATTACACTTCCGACAAAGTGAAGAACAAAAGCAATTTTGTTTCTCTTGGCATCTCTTATGGGCTTTCGAAAAGTCTGAAATTGAAGAGTTCCGCCAATTATTATAAGCAGTCGTCCAATCAGGATTACGAGGCGGTTTACGAATACAGTTACAACACATGGAATTTCGAAGCGGGAATAGCGTATGAGTTTTGATTTGGAGGTTATAAAATGAAGAAGATTTTGATTTTTGGTTTGGTGTTGTTTTTTGGAAGCGGCGTCTCTTATGCGTGGCTGAGCGAAGATGACGCGGGCACCTGCGGCGCGCAGTTTTTGAAAATCGGCGTTGGAGCGAAGCCGATGGGAATGGGAGGGGCTTTTTCCGCCTTGTCAGGTGCAAGTTCACTCTACTGGAATCCCGCGGGGCTTGCCGGTTCAGGCAGGAGTTTCATCGCAATGCACACAAAATGGTTTGAGGATACATCAATTGAATTTGCTGGAGTGGTGCTTCCCGGGGCGAAAAGAACCTTTGGGCTGAGTTATACCCGGCTTGCGATTAGTGATTTCGAAGAAAGAGATGCCGACACCGCCGACCCGATTGGCGAATTTGACGCTTCCGACCAGTCTATTGCTTTGAGTTGCGGAAGGAAACTTGGCGCAGTCGATTTCGGCTGGACTGTTAAGGCGATAAAGTCGAAAATAAAAGACACAAATTCCAATGCGGTTTTTGCCGCCGATGTGGGCATGATAAGAAGAGGTCTTTCTTTTATGGGCAAACCTATGTCGGGCGCGATTGTTTTGAAGGATTTTGGAGGAAAGATAAAATTCACCGAGGCGAAAGATCCGCTTCCCTCGGTTGTGAAACTCGGCGCGGCGGTGAAAGCGAGCGACCAGTTGAATATTGCCGCGGATTTGAATCTTCCGAGAGACAACAAAGCGAACGTCAATATAGGGCTCGAATACAGATTGCCGGTTGCGGGAATAAAATTCCCCATAAGAATAGGATATAAAACACTGAACGATTTTGATACGGTTAGCGGGTTCTCTGCCGGTTTCGGAATCGGTCTTGCGGGTCTCAGTTTCGATTTCGCATGGGTCCCTTACGGAGATTTTTCGGACACCTATAGGTTCTCTCTGACAGGGAAGTTTTAACCCATTTTTTTCAATAGAATTGAAAAAAATGCCTGCCACGTCCCGCTTTTGCAGGACTCCGCTTTGCGGGGTCCCTTGCGGGAAAAGGCCGCCCATTCAGGTTAGGAAAAAATGATAAGTATATAATAGAAGGTTATAACAAAAAAATGAACGTAAATTTGATGACTATTATAAGAATGGGCGGGGTTAACCCCCCGATTTATCGGGGTCATGAAGGACAGATTTTTCTAATGAAAAATCTGGGTTAATAGTAAATGAGAATTGTTCCTATTTTTTTTCTTTTGGTTTCTCTTGTTTTTGCACGGGACCCGCAGATAATAACCGTCGCGATCTTGAGCGGGGCAAATTCGGTTAACATCAGCTGCCGCGGAAAAATTTTTGCTGTTGATATGTCGCAAAACCGCAAAAGCGTTTTTCCTCCACGAAATTCCTATCTTGTCCTGCCGTCTCCTCGCGGAATAAAAATCAGAAATTACCTCTTTTCAAATATGGTGCGGCTTTTCGCGAAAAAAGATTTTATCAGGGTTAATGGCAAAAGTTACAGGGACTCTATTATAATTTCGCAGAAAAAGGGTCTGCTAACGGTGATAAACGAAATAGGCGTTGAGGGATATCTTTTCGGCGTTTTGCCGAGAGAGGTTTCTCCAAAATGGAGTTTCGAGGCGTTGAAGGCGCAGGCTGTTGTTTCCAGAACCTATATCCTCAAAAATCTCGGCAGATTCAAAAGCAAGGGATATGATTTATGCTCTTCCGAGATTTCGCAGGTTTACGGCGGCGCCGACTGCGAAAGGGAAAATACAACAAAGGCGGTTATTGGCACTCAGGGAGAAGTTCTCTATTACAGAGGTAAACTTGCTTCGGTTTACTTCCATGCCGACGCCGCGGGACATACGGAAAATCCGAAATTTGTCTGGGGAACTCCAAACCCGCCCGCGTATCTTAAAGGCGTCAAGGAGAAATACCGGAAGAAATCTCCTTATTCCGACTGGCGGACACGCATCTCTTACAGAGAAATCGCCCTTGCTCTTCGCGAAAAAGGTTATCATCTCAAGAGGGTGAGAAGAGTTGCAAAAAAAGGAAGGACGCCATCAGGGCGCGTTAAAGAAATAATCGTTTATTCAGATTCCGGAAAAATAAGGATTCCGTCCAACAAATTTAGGACAATCTTCGGAACAAGGAATATAAAAAGCACGAAAATCAGAAAAATAACAAACACCCGCGCCGGCGCGATTTTTTACGGGCAGGGATGGGGACACGGAGTCGGTTTTTCCCAGTGGGGCGCAAAGGACCTCGCCGAGAGGGGATGGAATTACAGAAAAATTCTCAGGTTTTATTTTCCTGGAGCAAAAATAAAAAAGTCTAAAGGTTAGAGAATATCGTCGGGGAGAGTTGGCCTTCTTATTTTTATTTTTCTCGGCTCGGGTTCTCTTTTTCTCTCTTTTTCGGCAGCGGGGGAATAGTTCTCTATCGCCGCTCTGATTTTTTCGATTCCGGCATTCAGGAAAAAGTTCTGCCATCGGGAAGGTATTTTCCCGCAGGAAATAGTGAGATATTCAGGGCTTATGTTCAGCGCCTCCGCGATTTTCGAAATTATTTTTTCCTCGCCGGGGGGATTTCTTTTTTCGTTGAGAATTTTGGAGAGATACGAACTGTCAATGCCGCTTTTTTTCGCCACAGCCCTGACGGATATGTTCATTTCTTTCATTTTCGAGCGAACGATTTCGGAAAATTTGCTTTTCATTCTAATCTTTCTAATCTTTTTTCCTCAGCATATCTCCAATTTTGATGGAACCTTTTGATTCCTTAATCGTAGCAATTGCAGAGGTCTCCTCGACATCATCGGTGACTTTGAGATATCCCATCTTTTTGAGCAAAACGCCGACTATGGCTTTTGTTTCGGGATGAATTATTTTTTTGCTGGCTCTGTAAATGTAGAATATGTCGCCTTTTTTCACGCCGTCGGCTGAGCCGATGTCTATTACGACCTTGGCGTATTGCGCGTGTATCACCTGTTTCTCGGTAAAGGAAACGATTTTGCCCGCGTAATCGAAATCGAGCGGTTCTTCTTCGTCGGGATAATACGGCGCGATGAACAGGTCGGGATTTCCCTTTTCCTTTTTTTTCTCGATTTTCACCGCTTCGGCAGACTGTTTTGGGGAGGCGGATGTTTCTTCTTTTTTCGCCGCTTTTTCCCTGTATGTCGGCACAATCAGGGTGTCGCCTGGAAAAATCCAGTGGGGTTTCTTGATGTATTTGTTGTAATTCCAGATTTCTTTCCATCTGTCGGGAGTGTTGTAAAATTTCTGCGAGATTTTGTAAAAAGTGTCGCCGTTTCGAACGGTGTAAACTTTAAGGACAGTTTCCAGTTCGCAGTACCCCCCCTCAGCCAGCAGAGTCAAAAGTAAAACGATTTTGAAACTCTTCATCTTATACCCCCTCTTTTCTTTTCGGTAATGTCAAAATTACATCAACAATATCCATAATTTTTTTCCAATTGAAATGATACCAAATCGCAAAGAATTTGGCAAATCATATCATTGAAATAAAAGAAAAATTTTTATAGAATTTCGCTATGTTCGAAATTATTGAAAAAATAGAACTCGCTGAGGACACCAATCTTATCGAGTTGTCAGCGCCGGATATTGCGGAAAACGCTCTTCCCGGCCAGTTTGTGATAATCGTTGCGGAAGAAAAAGGCGAAAGAATTCCCCTGACGATAACGGACAGAAATACAGAGAAGGGCACGATAACTGTTGTCTATAAAATTCTCGGCAGGTCTACTGCGGATTTGGGCAGAATGGAAAAGGGAACCAGTCTTTTCAATGTGGCTGGCCCCCTCGGAAAACCTTCCGAAATACGCAGATTCGGCACCGTTGCCGTTGTAGGCGGGGGAATCGGAATCGCTCTCATTTATCCTGTGGCAAAGGCTCTTTCCCGCTGCGGAAACCGCGTGATTACCGTTATCGGAGCGCAAAACGAAAAACTTCTCATTCTGCGCGACAGAATCGCTTCCGTCAGCGCCGAACTTCTGATTGCCACGGACGACGGTTCCGCAGGCAGGAAGGGTTTTGTTACGGAATTGCTTGAGGATAGGATAAAAAAGGAAAAAATCGATATGGTTTTCGCCGTCGGCCCCGTTGTTATGATGAAAGCGGCTGCCGCGGTTACGAAGAAATACGGAATAAAAACGATTGTCAGTTTGAATCCGATTATGGTCGACGGGACGGGAATGTGCGGCGCCTGCCGGGTGGAAGTAGGAGGAAAGACAAAATTTGCCTGCGTGGACGGTCCGGATTTCGACGCGCATGAGGTGAATTTCGAACTTCTCGCCCAGAGACAGAAAATCTACAGGAAGCAGGAGAAAAAAGCCTGCGGGGACTGCCAATGCCGGTAAAAAAAGAAAAAATCGAGATGCCGAAACAGCCGGCGGCTGAAAGAATAAAAAATTTCGGCGAGGTCGCGCTTGGCTATTCGGAGGAATCTGCCCGCGCCGAAGCGGAAAGGTGTCTTTTCTGCAAAAATAAACCCTGCGTGGCGGGGTGTCCCGTGAGTATTGATATTCCCTCTTTTATCAAGTTGATAAAAGAGAAAAAAATTTTAGAGGCGTATCAAAAAATAAAGGAGGAGAATTATCTGCCCGCCATTTGCGGCAGGGTCTGCCCGCAGGAGAGCCAGTGCGAAATCGTTTGCACTATGGGGAAAATCGGCGAGCCTGTGGCAATCGGACGGCTTGAAAGGTTCGCTGCGGATTATGCTTATTTAAGGAAAAATTCCGTCCTGTCTGCAAGTCCGTCAGGCAAAAAGTCAAAAAAGAAGGTTGCGATAATAGGCGGAGGTCCTGCGGGCCTCACCGCTGCCGGAGTGCTTGCCGGGGCGGGGTTCGCTGTTACCGTTTTCGAGGCTCTTCATCTGCCCGGCGGAGTTCTCGCCTACGGAATTCCCGAGTTTCGTCTTCCGAAAAAAATCGTCGCGAAAGAAGTCGAAAATCTTGCGGCGATGGGCGTAGAATTCAAATACGGTTATGTCATTGGCAGAACCAGAACTCTCGCCCAACTTTTCGAAGGCGGTTTTTCCGCGGTTTTTATAGGCATCGGCGCGGGTCTGCCGAAATTTCAGAATATTCCCGGAGAGAATCTGAACGGGGTCTATTCCGCCAACGAATTTCTGACGCGGGTGAATCTTATGAAGGCTTATAAGTTTCCGGAATATCTGACTCCTGTCAAAGAAATTAAAAATGCGGCTGTTGTCGGCGGGGGGAATGTCGCGATGGACGCATCCCGGTGCGCTTTGCGGCTCGGCGCGGAAAATGTCTATAATATCTACCGTCGGACGAGAAAGGAAATGCCCGCCCGCGAGGAGGAAATAGAAAATGCCGAAGAGGAAGGCGTTAAATTCAATTTTCTCGTAAATCCTGTCGAATTGACAGGCGACGAATCGGGGTCGGTTTCGAAAATGAAGTGCGTTAAGATGAAACTCGGCGCCCCCGACGAATCAGGCAGAAGAAGACCCGTGGAAATTCCCGGAGAATTTGTCTTTTTCGAGGTGGACACCGTTATTATGGCGATAGGGACCTCGGCGAATCCGCTTCTTCCTTCGACGGTTCCGGAACTCAAACTCAATAAATGGGGTTATATCGAAGTTGACCCCGAAACTGGCGAAACTTCTATGGAAAATGTCTATGCCGGCGGTGATATTGTCACAGGTTCCGCGACGGTCATATCGGCAATGAAAGCGGGCAAGACCGCGGCTTACTCGATAATAAAAAAATTGAAATGAAAAAATGCGTCCACATTGTGACGACTCTTGAACTCGGCGGCGCGCAGCAGAACACTCTTTTCACCGTGCGCAACCTCGCAAGATTCGAAGGGATTTTGATAACCGGCAGGGAGGGCATAATAAATTCCCCGCAGACGCAGTCCCGCAGAATACCGTTTCTGATAAGGAAGGTGAATCCGTTTTTCGATTTTCTGGCGTTTGCCGAAATTTTTTTTCTTTTGAGAAAAATCAGACCGGTAATTGTCCACACACATTCCTCGAAAGCCGGAATTCTCGGCAGGTGGGCGGCCTATTTTTCGAAGGTTCCCGTTATCATTCACACATTTCACGGTTTTGGCTTCAACGACTGGCAGCGCCCGGCGGCGCGCAAATTTTTTATTTTTCTGGAAAAAATCACGGCGAAAATTTCAACGCATCTTTTTGCCGTTTCCATTAAGAATATCGAAAAAGCCGTCCGACTCGGAATCTGCGAGCGAGACAAAATTTCGCTTGTTCATTCGGGAATAGATGTAAGGAAATGGGAAAATCATATAGGAAGAAAGCAGGCAAAAGGAAATTTCGGCATAGGCGAAAACACGCCCGTATGCGGAATGGTTGCCTGTTTCAAAAAACAGAAGAATCCTCTCGCTTTTGTGGAAGTCGCGCGCAGGCTGAAGAGAATTTTCTCAGAAATGAAATTTATTCTCGTCGGAGATGGCGTTTTAAGGCCAGCAGTCGAAAAGAAAATCAGGCAATACCGTCTCGGAGACAGTTTCATCCTTACGGGGTGGAGAACCGATATCGAAAAAATCATTCCCGCTTTTGATGTCAATGTTCTGACTTCTCTCTGGGAAGGTCTTCCGCGGGTCATTCTCGAGGCGGGCGTCTGTCTGATTCCTCAGGTGGTGAGCGATGTTGACGGCAACAGCGAAATAATAACCGATGGGGTGACTGGCTTTCTGGTTAAGCCCTGGAATATCGCAGGGTTCGTCGAAAAAATAAAATACCTAATTGAAAATCCTGGCGCGGCAAGGATTTTCGCGCACAAATTAAGAAAAAAAATTACTGGGGATTTTGAAATAAACAATATGGTTTATCTCATCGAGCAGAAATACGCGACACTGTTAAAATCTTCTCGGCTCGCAAATTCACTGCCTGCGGCGGGTAGGATGGAGAATGTGGAATCAGAAAATCAAAATGACACCGGACAGAAGGGGCAAAAATGATAGGCAGAGAAATGAGAATTGTGCGAGTTCTTAGAAAAAACTATCCTTCCGCGAAAATTGCTCTGAAATTCCGCGATCCGTGGCAGCTTCTTGTGGCAACGGTTCTTTCGGCGCAATGCACCGACAAGAGAGTCAACATTGTCACAGAGACGCTTTTTAAAAAATACCGCGCGATCGAAGATTACGCGCGCGCGGAAAGAAGCAGGTTTGAAGAGGACATCCGTTCCACCGGATTTTTCAGAAACAAGGCAAAAAACATAATAGCGAGCGCGAAGAAAATCCTGTCTGATTTTGGCGGGAAAGTTCCCGAAAAAATGGACGAGCTTCTGACTCTTCCCGGAGTGGCGAGAAAAACCGCAAACATTGTTGCCCTGAACGCTTTTGGCAAAGTTTACGGAATTCCTGTTGATACGCATGTCAGGCGGCTGGCGTTCCGCCTTGGGTTGTCAGACGAAAAAGACCCCGTCAGGATAGAGCGCGACCTGATGAAAATTTTTCCGAAGAAATTGTGGGGCGAAATTCCATATCTTCTGATAGAGCACGGAAGAGCGGTTTGTTCGGCGCGCAAACCCGCGTGCGAAAAATGTTTTCTGAAAAATCTCTGTCCCAGGAAAGGAGTGAAAAATGCCTGAAATTATCGTGGCTCTGGATTTTGACGACCTGGAAAAAGCGCGCGAAACCGTTTTGCTTCTCAAAAGCGAGATAAAATTTTTCAAGGTGGGTCTCCAGCTCTTCACTCGTTGCGGGAAGAAGTCGATTGAAATGGTGAAGTCCGAAAACAGAGAGGTTTTTTTTGACATAAAGGTCTTCGATATTCCAAAAATCTGCGCGAAAGTTTCGGAATTCGCCGCAAAAGCGGGTTGTTATTCGATGACGATTCACATTTCTGCGGGCGACGAGGCGCTGCGACAGGCAAAGAAAAACCAAATCGGCGGCTTTCCCCATTTGTGGGGCGTCACGGTTCTTTCGTCCCTCGCTGAGGGCGACAGTTTGGCTGGTGCTGCCACCGCCGCAAAACTCGCTCTTGAAGGGGTTATCGTCTCCGGCGGGGATATAAAAAAAGTCAGAGAAGAATTTCCCATGCTCGAAATTGCATCCCCCGGCATAAGACCCGCAGGCTACGGCAGGACTGACGACCAAAAGAGGATTTTGACACCTGCCGGGGCGGTGAAATCCGGAAGCGATTTTCTTGTCGTAGGCAGGCCCATAACTGAGGCAGAAAATCCCCTTGAAGTCGTAAGGCAAATGAAAAAGGAAATCTCAGAGAATGGATAAAAAGATGCGCCTAAAAAATTCGCCGCCCAATAAAAATCGCAATGCGGGCACGCGGGCATTTTTTGCTGATGTAAAAAGATGGATTGAAGAGAAAAAAGCGATAGAAAGAGGGCATTTTGTTTTGGCAAGCGGGTTCCATTCCGAATTTTATTTTCAGGCGCAGAAACTTTTTCAGCATCCGGAAATCGCATCCCGTATAGGCGGCGCAATGGCTGATTTGTGGAAAAGGAGAAAGATAGACAAAGTCGTTTCGCTGGCAATCGGCGGCATTGTTCTCGGCCAGGAAGTCGCCAGACATCTCGGGGTCTGCCACATTTTTCTTGAAAGGAAAAACGGCGAACTGCTCCTTCGCAGAAGTTTCGAAATAGGAAAAGGGGAAAGAATTCTTCTTGTCGAAGATGTAATCACGACAGGCGGAAGTTTGAAAGAAGCGATAAAAATAATTAAGAGGAAAAAAGCGAAGATTATCGGAATAGCGGCATTTGTTTCAAGAAGAAAAACGCAGTTTGCGTATCCGCTGAAAATTCTGCTCGATTTAAAACTTCCTGTTTACAGGCCAGCCGTTTGTCCTCTCTGCCGGCGCAGAGTGAAACTGTCGGTTCCCGGCACAAAAGCGTCGAAGTAAAAAGCAGGCGGGAATTGCCCATTGACGGATTTGCGTATTCATAGTAAAATTATAATGGATTGATATGAGAAAAATACTCGTATTCGCGCTGTTTGCGGTTGTCGGGGTGACCGTGTTCGCTTCACGCGCGGCCGCATCGGAAATTTCTCTTGCCGATGAGTGTGGAATTCTTCTTGCCTCGACTGACGACACTTCCGCGCTGAGCGACGGATACTCCGCTGAGGACAGCCCGCAGTACGGAATTTTCGTAAAACCGAATTTTACTTTCGCTTTAAAACCAATATCGGAAAATTCGAATTTAATCACCGACAGAGCGGCATTGTCTGCTATTTCGGCGAGTCTGTATTCGAAAGAAAACCCGCATTTCAGATTTTTCATAAAACTGGAGTAAAACAAAACCCGTTCTAACGGGAATCAAAAAAAATTTCATTTCAGCAAGATTTCTGTAAATTTTCAGGCATCTTTCTGAGGTGAAAAAAATGATAAAAAAAAGGAAAATTTGGATTAGAATTTCGAAGGGATTTAAAGAGGCAAATAAATTTGACGATTTTTACAGTTTATCTCTCACTCCACGCCAGCGCCTTGAAGATACCCAATTTTGCAGAGAACAGTATTTTTATTTGAAAGGAGAAAAATATGCGGGCAGAAAAGGACTTTGCAGAGTTATTAAAATTATTAAGAAAAAACAGAGTTAAGTTCTGTATAATCGGAGCGTATGCTGTCGCATGGCATGCTCGTGGCAGATATACAAAAGATTTGGATATTCTGGTGGAGCCCACGTTGGAAAACGGCAAGAGAATAATAAAAGCGTTGAAAGAATTCGGATTTCGGGATAAATTTCTCACAGTGGATGTTTTTCTTGACAGGAAGGCAATTATCCAAATCGGGTATGAACCTGTTCGCGTAGATTTGCTGACAGAAATCGAAGGGGTGTCTTTTGATGAGGTGTGGGCTGGCAGAGTAAAAGGGGTTTATGGCGATGTGGAAGTTTATTACATAGGGCTTGACGAACTGATTAAGGCTAAGAAAAAGTCATTCAGGAAAACAGATGAAGTCGATCTTGAAATCCTGAAAGAAGCGAAAAAACTGAAATCAAAAAGGAAAAAATAAATATGGCAGAAGAAAAGAAAGACGGAATTGCCAAGATAGAAATTAAAGTCAAGCCAACAAAAATGGATGCAAAAAATGAAAGCTTGTAAAAAAACTGTAAAAAGGAAAAAATTGGCTGGAATTGTTCCAATTATTTTATATATGCTTATGAGTGTCTATCCTGTCTTTGCCAATTTACTTCCGGATACTGTAGATGACAGATGGCACTATGGTTTTGAAAGTAGCGCCTTAGGGGTAGATGACCTTTGCTGGGAGGAGAACGATGGAGGAACCACAAATAACCCAAGCATTGATGGCTATGAAACAGTTTACAGGGGTTCACGTTCCTGCAGATTTGTGGATTTGACAACTGCTTATTCTGGAAGAACAGTAATTTCTGCCACTGTTCCTGTAAATGCCAGCGCTGGCTATTATGCTGCTTCCTGGGTTTATGTTGAACTTGCCGGAGGAGTAATTAACGATGTTCAAATTCAGATTGGTATAAGGTGGTATGATTCAAGTTATTCTCTAATTGAGTCAACAAACTCTGCTGATTTAACCCTTTCAGCAGGGGACACATGGGAGAGATTGGAGTTTTCAACAATTACCGCACCATCTAATGTCAGTTATGCAAGGATATTTATTGCTGCAAAAGAATCAGTGAATAATAATAATGATGTTGTAATTGATGATGCTGAGTTTGTGGAATCAACTCCCGCATCTTCCAACAATGCCCCTGATGCTCCTAATTTAGCACCTTCTTCTTCTTTAATTGATGATGGCTGGACAAGTGATGATACTCCAAGTTTTCAGTTCTGCATCACGGACCCTGACGGAGATAATGTAACTTTTGAAATACAGATTGCCACCGTGTCTTCTTTTTCTCCTATTGTTATCGATTCGGCGCCGGCGAATTATTCCGCGTCAGGAACGACTTTTACATATACTGCTTCGCCATCCCTGTTTGACTGCGCCACTTATTACTGGCGCGTAAAAGCGATTGACGCGAATGCTGCCGAGTCCGCATGGACAGAAGCAGGAACCGCAGGAGTGATAGATTTCAAAGTAGATGCCACGCAACCAGATGCACCAACAGGTCTTACTGATTCAGGAGTTGATAATTATGGACAAACTCAAGGAAATGAAGATGCTGATGGGGATGGTATTGCCTTTTCTTGGAATGCAGTTACGGACCTTTCTCCGATTACTAATTACTTCATTGATATTTCTACCGAAAGTGATTTTTCCACTTTTGTTCTCCAGAATTATGATAATGGAACAAATACTTCTTACACTTTGGATAATGCCAGCCGGGGGCTCTATTATTATTTTCGGGTGAGGGCAAAGAATGAGGCAGGTTTAACATCTAATAATTCTTCTTCAGATGGAATTTATATTGACAAGAGAACAATGAACGCTGATACTTCTGACTGGTCGGGTGAACCGGCAACAAGTTCTAATACTGCTGTGGTATCTAATTATGAAGGAATCTGGACTGATACCTCTCCGGCAAGAGATAGTGACCTGGGGAGGGACCTTTTAGAATGGCGAGTTATTGCGGATAAATATAATCTCTATGTTTTGATGAAATTCAGTGCTTTTCCTGATGCTGTTGATGACGCTATTTTTGCCCAGATTGCTATTGATAATGATACCACCTCCTCAGAAAAGACTTTCATTGGCCGCGGGGTTGCCAGTGCTGATACTGATGTGTGTGATGATGTTCCCTGGGAAAGATTATGGAAGATACTTTCCTATAATGACTTAGCTGATGCCTGTGATTCTTCTTACGGAGACTGGCGAAGTGGTAAATATACTGAGCATGTTGATAATAAATTTATTGAAGCCAGTATTAAACTTTCTGATTTGGATGGAGCGAGTAAATTTTTGGGGCAAACAGTGAATTTTACTGTTGCTATTTTCAAAAATAATGATGGTAATGTGAATGTGTGGGGAGATGATACAAATTCTGATGTGGTGGATTGTATTACCGGAGCAGACAGTACCTGGACAGAGATAGAGGATAAAGTGATTAATTATTATCTACAGGTTTCTTTTGATTCTGGTGGAGATGTGACTTCTTTTCTGTTGAAGGAAACCAATCATGCACCAAATGCACCAAGCCTTACATCTCCTGAAAATAATACTGTAGACCTCGACCCTGAGCAGACATTCAAATGGACTTTTTCCGACCCTGATGCCGACGACACACAGTCCGCATATGAGTGGCAGGCGGATGATGACAGCGGTTTCGGTTCCGTTAATTTTGATTCCGGCAAAGTTGCCTCATCTTATTCTTCGCACACTGTAACTCTTTCCGAGGGCGTCTGGTACTGGAGGGTGAAAACATGGGATGCGCTCGATGCCGCAGGACCTTATTCTGCAGGTTGGAAAATCACAATTGACACGACGCCGCCTTCCGACATCTCGGATTTGACCGCTTTGCGCGCCGCCGACGGAACAGCAAACATAGAATTGAACTGGACGGATTCGACTGACGGAACTTCCGGCGTGAAGGAATACAAAATTGACAGATGTCGCGGCGCGGACGCGCCAATTACAAACGCGAACGCCGGCGATGGAACGCATCCTCTTATCGCCACAGTCACAACTTCTTCTCATACAGACACAACCGCGTCAGTTGACACCCAATACACCTATGCTGTCGAGGTTATTGACAACGCGGGCAACGATTCGAATGTTTCGAATAATGTCACGATAAAATCGGCAAGCAGAAAAATCGACGGCGACGCATCCGACTGGGGAACTTCCGAACCTGCCGAACCGGATGCGTCAACGGTTGACACTACAAAAAACGAATGGATTTGGAAGGATGTCGCTGTGGATGAAAGGACCGATACCGCGTACGACAGCGATGTCAATATTACGGAGATGAGAGTCGCTGCCGATTCGGACGCCCTTTATTTTCTCGTAAAATTCGAAAACATAACAGATACAAAGTATCCGTATCTCGCAATCGGAGTTGACAGCACTCTGGATGCTTCAGGGCAAAACTGGATTGCCGACGATTCAGGAATAACAATCGGGAGTGATTATGACACAAACAATCATCTGCCTGAAAACAATCTCATCGTTCACCACACAAACTCCGGTTCTGTGACGCAGATTGAGCAGTATTCAGGCACAAGCTGGGCTGCTCCTGCCACTTATGGCGGGGGGTGTAACAACATTAGTACTGTGAATGATATTATTGAATTTAAGATTGCCCGTTCCGATGTCGGGCTTACAGGAGACACAACAGGAAGGTTTACAATTGCGATTTGTTTGAACAGTAATACTGACGACAGCGGCGACGGGCAGTGGTGGGCAAATGACGATGACACAACAGAAGACCAGAATGACTGCGATGCTCTTGATTCGGTTTCTATCGTCCGCTTTTCGGACGCCTCAAACACTTACAATGACAATACTTACACAATGACGACAAATGCCAAGGAGGGCTTCGGAAGCGGCACGGGAGACATTGATTTCTTTTTCGATATTCACATTGCTGCGGACGGAACAATTTCGAATGCTCCTCCAACTGCTCCTTCAAATCTTTCTCCCGACAATCAATGGGTCGATACTTTGGTACCAACCCTTTCATGGACAGCCGCATCTGACAGCGACGATGCCGTAACGAGTTATCTTGTTGAAGTAGCCACGCACACCGACCTTTCCGGAGATGTCACATACAGAGTGAATGTGAACGCGACAAACTGGGCAATTCCCGCGAATCTTGCAAACGGAACGACTTACTACTGGCGTGTCTCCGCCCGCGACAGATGCGGAGTTTTGACCGCTTCCGCGCAAGCGAAATTTTTCACAGACGACACCGCGCCATCGCAGGTTGTCAACTTCGCGGCATCGGCAGCCGGAACCACGGTCAGTCTCAACTGGGATGATGCCGTCGACAATGAAAGCGGAATCGCCGGTTATGATTTGTTTCGTGCGACCTACACAGGTTTCACATACACAGACAACTCTTACAGAATAAACACCTCGACAGCGATAACCACGAGCGATTATTCCGACACGGGGCTTACAAGAGGTCTCACATATTACTACAGAGTAAAAGCCGTGAACAATGCCGGAACTCAGGGTGTTGCTTCGGATGAGACATCCGTTTGGGTGCCGCCCAATTACAATCCGAACAGCCCTTCTTCTCTCGGGCCTTCGGCTTTGATATCCGGCGGCTGGATAAACGACAGCGCTCCCACTTTTCAATTCACCCAGTCCGACCCGGATGATTCTGATACTGTCCAGTTTAATCTTATCGTCAGCAAAAATGCCGACTATTCTTCGCCTGTGCTTGACTACACTTCCGCTCTTGGTCCTCAGTGCGCGACGAATTACACTTTGTCTCTTCCTTCTGATGGAACTTATTACTGGAAGGTAAAAACAATCGACGAAAATTCCGCTGAAAGCGGATGGTCAGAAGCGGGAACGCCCGCTTTTAAACTTGACACTGTTGCGCCCGATTCGGTGACTGATTTAGCCGCCACATCCGCCGGTTTCAATATCGACCTTGCCTGGACACCCGCGACGGATGCTCTTTCCGGAGTGGACCATCAGGTCATTTACAGGGCGACTTTTACGATAACCGAGTCAAACAAAAATTCCTCCAATGTCAGCATTATCACAAACAGTTTGTCTGCGGGCGTTGGAAACTATACAGATGCCAATGTCGTTTATGGAACGACTTACTATTATGTTGTGACAGCTGTTGATAACGCGGCAAACGAGGCTGCTGTTTCGAACTGTGATTCTGCGACTCCCACAACTGCTCCGAGACGGCTACCTTATACAAATACCTACTGCGAGCCGATTTTTACACCCGGCGAATACAACTCAGACCTCGGCTATGATCCCTATATGAATGTGAAAATCTATGATTTCATAATGGCGGCGCAAAGCGAACTTCTCGTTTGCATTTACAATCTGACCGATGATGACGGGTCCAAAAACATAACAGATGCTTTGATATACAAATCAACTTCCGGCGTAACTGTGGAAGTTATAACAGATGGCGACAATAACGACACCACGGCGATTCAGTCGCTTGTGTCGGCTGGCATTACGGTTAAAGACGACGGCACGGATTCGGATTGTATGCACAATAAATTTATTGTGCGCGACGACAAATATGTCTGGACCGGTTCTGCAAACTGGACAACAGGGTCTTCTCTTTACCCGGGCGGAATGGACAGGCAGTATAACGACGGAATTTTTATTTACAATGAGGATATCGCCGCCGCTTATAAAAATAAATTCAACGATTTGTGGGCGGGAAACTATCACACAAACACAAACAGGGGCGGCTCCGCCAACGCTAACGGCAATACGGTAGAATATTATTTTACAGGCGAAGACGCCCTCGAAGACACCGCTTCTTACGGTTTGAGGTACAAGGCGCAGAACGCGCAAGAGTCCTACATTGCCGCAATTGACAAATTTGTGGGTTCTGTCGACGATGACTATCCCGGATTGGAAGATGATATTGTCACTCTCAGAAACTCGGGAAAAATCGTTAGAATCGTTTTTGACAGGCATGACGGAGAGCCGGGCACGACCTCTCCATACGCGAACGCTTCGGATCTCGGAATGGATGACAAAGGAATGAATGTTCGCCTGCTCGGTGATGGTTCTCTTTCGGTTCCGACGCTTCATTCGAAATTGGCGGTTATCGACCAGGAAATCATCGCCACAGGTTCGATGAACTGGACGCATTCGGCAAACACAAATAACGACGAAAACGAACTTTTCATTCACGACCCGATTGTGGCGAGGCAGTATGTCAGATACATTATGCGGCTTTATGGGAAAACGAGCGACGAAGACACTCTTGAATCTCCATCTCCCGACGAGACACCACCTTCTTCTGTTTCCGATGTCTATGCGTTCGGTTCCGGCTCGGGGCAAATTACTGTTGATTTCACCGCTTCTTCCGATGAGGATTTTTCCAGATATTATATCTTTATTTCTTCGATTCCAGTCGGTTATGCCGATGCAATGACAGTAAAAAGCACTTTTTCCGCAACAGGTCAGACGCATCTTTCCGATGCCTCTGACAACGACGAAGATGGAAGGATTGACGAGGAGATTTTCAACGGTGTCGATGACGATGGGGACGGCAAAATTGACGAGGACATAAACCTTCTCGCCGAGAAAGTCATAACGACAAAAGGTTCGGGAAGCGTCCAGATTGTTCTTACGACTTTCGCTCAGGGAGAGCCGCTTGACAACAACACGACCTACTGGGTCTGCGTCCTTCAGACGGACAAATGGGGAAATGAATCTGCCGCTGATTTTTCTGACGCCACGGAACCCTCGGTTGGAGATTCGTTTTATGGTGGTGTTTGTCCAAGCGCTATTGTGAACGAGCCGCCGTACTGCTCAGTCAATACCCCTTCGGGTTGGCAGGGCGGAACTTTTGATATTTCGGCTTTCGGATGGGACAATGACGGGGACGATGTGACTGTCGAATTTGAATATTCCACTTCTTCCGAATCGGGCCCGTGGTTCTACATAGGAAGCGAATCAGTGGGTTCTCCAAGCAATTCTTCGGGAACTTTCACTCATTCCTGGGCAAGCGCGGACGACATCACTTCCGACGGAACCGTCTGGATAAGGGCGAGAAGCAAGGATTCGAATTACGCTTATTCCGACTGGTCCGTTTCGGACAGTTTCGGAGTTGACAATGTCGCGCCCTCTCCGAAGCCAGTTCCCGACGATGGAATTGACGCCTCGGGCACGAACTGGACAAATTCGAACAGCATTACAATGGTATGGGGAACCTCATCTGATTCCGGAGCAGGTTTGCAGGATTATGTTTACCACTATGACACTAATTCTGACGCGTCCACCACAGACACTTCCTACAACACGATACTTTCCGACGGGCATCACACTTTCTATGTGGCGGCAAGAGACAATGTCGGGAACACTTCCGCATATGGGGAGCACTATGTCAATGTCGATGTGACAAAACCAGCCTCTACCACA
>JAGHAK010000060.1 GCA_021161565.1 Elusimicrobiota bacterium
AAATTATGGATTCCGATTTGTCGAAGCTCGTCAAAAATGTTGGAAAAGCCGTGGAACTGATAAGGGCTTTGCGGAAGGAAAATGAAAAACTGAGCAAGCAAAACGGTTTTCTCGCCGAACAGGTCAGGGCAATAAGCACCGATGCGGCGGTTTCGGCTAAAACGATGCGCGAACTGGAGCGGATGAAAGTGGAAAGGCTTAAGATAAGGGACAAGATAGGCGTGCTTCTGAGCAAACTGGAAGAGGTGAAGTGATATGAAATGCCGCGTAACGATTTTGGGGACTCCCTACAATCTTGAAATAGAAGACGGGGAGGAGGAAAAAGTAAAGCGGATCGCGGAATTTATCGATTCCGAAATGAAAAAAATTTCCCGCGACGGCAAAATTGTCGACACTTACAGGGTGGCGATAAACGCTTTGCTTGAAATCACTTCGAGGTATTTTGATTTGAAGGAAAAAGCGTCGATAAAAACCGGCGGCGTGAAAAATCAGATAGAAATGCTCAACAGGAGACTTGAAGAAGTCCTCGAAGAGAAAATTTCTGTCGGAAAGGGATAAAGAGGAGAAAAAAACGAATATAGATAATTTTCCTGCGGCCGTGGTGATGTGTGCGACCAGTGAAGGGCTCTAAGAAGGTACTGGGATTCCGCTCCTCCGTCTCTTGGGACGGTGGTTAAAGAAACCCACTTATTGATTGTAGCCTTCTTCAGGTTGCGCCCACCCGGCAGCGGGTGCCAAAAATGAAACCAAAAGAAAACAATATACAGCCTCTCGCTTACAGGCTTCTGCCGGATTCCATAGACGGTTTTTTTGGTCAGAAACACCTTTTCGGCAAATCTGGCGCTCTCCGTCAAATGTTGAAAAAAGGGCGGATTGTGTCTTCTCTTTTCTGGGGCCCGCCGGGCAGCGGCAAATCCGCGTTTGCCCGCTTTCTTGCCAAAAAACTCAATTATAAAATCGTTTTTGTAAACGCCGTCGAATCGGATGTCTCCTCTGTCCGAAAGATTATAAAACTGGCGGAGTTTGAGAGCCCTGTCGTCCGGACTCTTCTCGTTGTGGACGAGATAGAGGATTTTAACAAACAACACCAGAATATTTTTCTGCCCTGTCTCGAGAAAGGAAGCATTTCCCTGATTGCGATTTGCTTCGAGAATCCTTTTCACCGCCTCAATCCGGCGCTTCTTTCCCGCCTTAAGGTTTTCGAATTCAAATCGCTTTCGGAAAACGACCTTCGCGGAATTCTTGAAAATGCGCTGGTTTCGGACAAAGGGCTTAACGGCAAACTGTTTCTGGATGAAGAGGCAAAAAAACTTCTCGTTGGTTTCGCTGCGGGCGATGCGAGAAAACTCCTGACATCCCTTGAACTTGCCGCTCTTTCCGGCAGGAGTCTGACGGGGGATAAAGTAAAGAAAATTCTCAGAGAGGGAAGAAAATACGACCGCGACGACCATTACAATATGATTTCCGCGTTTATAAAAAGCGTTCGCGGTTCGGATACAGACGCCGCTCTTTACTGGCTTGCGGCGATGTTGAAGGGGGGAGAAGATCCGAGATTTATAGCTCGACGACTGCTCATTCTCGCGTCCGAAGACATAGGAAACGCCGATCCACAGGCCATTGTTCTCGTTTCCGCAGCAGCTTCCGCCGTGGAATTCGTGGGAATGCCCGAGGCGAGGATAATTCTTTCGCAGGCGGTTATATACTGTTCGAAAACATACAAGAGTAACGCCTGTTACGAGGCTATTTCGGCAGCCGAGGCGTCGGCTTCGGCAGGTTTTCCGTCTGTTCCCCGGCATCTAACAAAAGCGGGCGCTGGAGATTATAAATATCCTCACAGTTTTGGGGGGTGGGTGAGCCAAAAGTACGCGGATATTTCCGAAAGGTTTTATCGGTCCCGCGGTAAGGGTTTTGAAAAGGAATTGGAGAGGAGAGAGAAAATTGTTCGACAAAAAGCGATTGCGCCGGCGGATGCTGGTGAAGAGAAAAAATCTTGAAAACCATTCGTTTTTGAGTTCCAAAATCTCGGGGCATATTCTGCGCTGGGAAATTTTCCGCAGGAGCAGGAAAATTATGAGTTATTTTCCCGTAAAGGGCGAAGCGGATGTCTCGCGGGCAAACAGGAAAATTATCGAAAAAAAAGAACTGTATTTTCCTCTTATAGAAAAAAGCGGTGCGACTGCTGAAATTATTCCGGTGAGGGTTTTCTCGATGGATGAATTTTCTCCGGGAGTATATGGGATTCCGGTTCCGCCCGACGGAAATCCGCGGATAAAAAAGGGGGAACTCGAATTGATTCTGGTTCCAGGAATCGTTTTTGACCGGCGTGGCGGCAGGGTCGGTTTCGGCGGCGGTTATTATGACAGGTTTCTGTTTGGGTGTCGTGCGGTAAAGGCGGGAATTTGTTTTGATATGCAGATTGTCGAAAAAATCGATTTGGCCGAGACTGACCAACTGGTGGATTTTTTGATTACGGAAAAAGGAATTTATCCGATGGTAGGTGACAGGGAGGTGCTATGAACGTATGGGTATTTGCGGCAGTCGGTTTTCTCGCAGGAGGGCTTGTCGTTTTCTTGGCACTTTCGGCTAAAGCGCGGAAAGGGGCGCTTGAAATAATCGAGAAAGCGCGCAAGGAAGCCGAAAAAATTAAAAACGAAGCCGTCGAGGATGGCCGCGCGACTGCGCGCCGTCTGGCTGAGGAAGCCGAGCGAAATTACGAGAAAAAAAGAAGAGAGATTGACGCGAAATATTCGGGTCTCAATCAGAAGGTTAATGTTCTCCAAAAAAAGGAGATGGATTTGAAATCGCGCGAGAATTCGCTCGTCAAAAAACTTGGGGAAATTTCTACAAAAATGAAAATCCTGAAAATGAAAGAAGCGGAAATTGCGAAGAAAGCGAGCGAACAGCAGCAGCATCTCGAGAGAATTTCCAATCTTTCTCCGGAGGAAGCGAAGAAGATGCTCATCGCCTCTCTCGAGGAAGACGCCCGGAGCGACGCCCAGAAACTGATATCGGACATTATCAATCAGGCTCAGGCGGACGCGCAGGCGAAAGCCAGAAGAATTATAGCCGCAGCGGTTCAGAAGGCGGCGACCGATGAGATTCAGCAATTGGCGACAACGGTTGTCCAGATTCCGAGCGATGATATGAAGGGCCGCCTCATCGGCAAAGAGGGGCGAAACATAAAGGCGTTTGAGGCGGCGACAGGGGTCGAACTCATTGTCGATGACACGCCCGGAATCGTCACGCTTTCAAGTTTCGACGGAGTGCGCAGATACATAGGTCAGTTAACAATCGAAAAGATGATTGCCGATGGAAGGATTCATCCCGGCAGAATCGAGGAAATTTCCAAAAAAGTCAAGGATGAAGTTGCCACGCACATAATGGAAATCGGAAGAAACTCGGCGTCGCGGCTCGGCATAACGGATTTAAGAGACGAGATTGTGGAACTTCTCGGTCGAATGGAATTTCGTTTTTCATACAGGCAGAATATTTTGCAGCACAGTCTTGAAGTGGCGCAAATCGCCAAGTTTCTTGCCTATGAAATCGGCGCCGACGCTGAAGTCGCCTCGCGCGCGGGGCTTTTGCATGACCTCGGAAAGGCGGTTTCCGGCGAAGTGGACGGCAGTCACGCCATAATCGGAGGCGATATCGCGAAAAAATACGGCGAGAAGGATATAATCGTCAACGCGATAAAGGCCCATCACGAGGAAGTTCCGTTTGAAAGCATCGAGGCGGTTCTTGTCGCCGTAGCCGACGCTCTTTCAGCCACCCGCCCCGGCGCGAGAATGGAATCGGTCGAACATTATTTCAAACGAATACAGAAAATAGAGGAAATCGCTATGTTGTTCGATGGGGTCGAAAAAGCGTTTGCCATCTCCGCAGGCAGGGAACTTCGCGTAATCGTGACGCCAAACAAGGTTTCCGAGGCAAATTCCCCTGTTCTGGCGAGGGAAATTGCGAGGAAAATCGCCAGGGAAGTCGAATATCCGGGGCAGATAAAAGTCACTCTTGTCAGAGAGCAAAGGTGGAATGAACTGGCGTGAAAAAGTGAAAAAAATGAAAAATGTAGCGGGCGACGTAAGTCGCCAAAAAAAGTGGAAAAGTGAAAAAGTAGAAAAGGTAAAAGAACCCCCTACTTAATCTCCCCCGCCAAAGGCGGGGGAGAAAGAGAGGGGGGATTTTGCCTTATCAACTTGCCTGCCCGCCTCTTTGCTTCGGCAGGCGGGTCAACTTATCAACTAAAAGGAGAGGGATAAAAATGGAAATAAGAGTCCTTTTTGTCGGGGATGTTTTCGGCCGTCCGGGAAGGGAAATAATATCGAGAGTTCTGCCTGCACTTATAAAAGAGAGAGAAATAGATTTTGTAATCATAAACGGCGAGAATTCCGCCGGCGGCAAAGGCATAACTCCAAAGACCTGCGAGGATTTTTTTTCTGCCGGAGCGGATGTCATAACGGGCGGCGACCACATCTGGGACAGAAAGGAAATTCTCGAAATTATCAATGACAGCAGAATTTTAAGACCAGCGAATTTGCCCGAAGGGTCTCCCGGCAAAGGAATCGGCGTTTATTCGAAAGAAGAGAAAAAAATTCAGGTTGTTTCTCTGATGGGAAGAACTTTTATAGAACGACCGCTGGACTGCCCGTTTCAGACAGCGGGAAGGCTGCATTTCGATATTCCCACGATTGTGGATTTCCACGCTGAAGCCACATCCGAAAAGGTGGCGATGAAATGGTTTCTTGCCGGAAAAGCGTCGGCTGTTCTTGGCACGCATACGCACATCCCTACAGATGACCTTGAAATTTGCGACGGAACAGCGTATATAACCGACTGCGGAATGACAGGGGCTTATGATTCCGTTATAGGCGTGGAGAAAAATGTCATTTTGAAAAGATTTCTTACAGGTTTTCCTGCGCGGCACGAAACAGCGAAAAAAGATGTCCGTTTTTACGGAATTTTTCTGGAAATAAAGGGAATAAAAACCGTTAATGCGGAAAAAATAAAAATAGTGTAGCCTCCACGCCAAAAGCGGGGCTAAAAAGTTAAAAAGTAGAAAAGTTGGAGTATGATGAGGGAGGAGTAATGAAAAAATTTCTTGTGGGTTTCATCGTTTGCGCCGCGATTTTTTTTGCTGTTCGCATCGGTTATGAAATTTATATCAGAAAGACAACCACGCACATAGCGGTTATTTACACTTCCGATATTCATGGTCACATTCTCCCTGAAAAACATTATGACCATAGCACGGGGAAGACATTCGAAACCGGTGGCTTCGGTTCCCTTCAGACATTTTTGGAGGAAGTTAAGGTTCCGTATATTCTTCTTGACGCCGGCGATATTTTCGTGGGGACGCCGGAAGGCGCCCTTTCGGGAGGGCGTGCGGTGATTGCCGTGATGAACAAACTCGGCTATAGCGCAGCAGCCTGTGGCAATCACGAACTTGACTACGGGATAGATGAATTCGGGAATATTTCTCTGTTTGCCGGGTTTCCTTTTCTTGACGCCAATCTCGTCTATAGAAGCGGTAGCGGGCAGATTCCGTTTATTTCCGGATACGCGGTGTTCAATGTCGGCGGCGTAAAAGTCGCGGTAACCGCCGTTATAGAGGAAGACCTTGAAAAAGTTATTTCGAAAGAAGCATCCTCGAGCATTAAAGCCGTTTCCGCCTCGCAAGCCGTTGACAAGATTTTGAAGGTGTCCTCCCGAAAAAGCGATGTGACGGTTCTTCTTTCGGGACTCGGGCTTGAAAACGATTTACGCCTCGCTTCGGCTGTTTCGGGCATTGATGTCATAGCCGGCGGCGAAACACATATTGCGCTTAAGAAAGCGAAGAAAGTCGGCAAAACTTTTGTTGTCGAACCCGGCTGTTTTCTTCAATACGTTGGCCGGATAGATTTGTGGGTCGGCAAAGACGGAGTAAAAAGAAAAAAATGGCGTCTTGTGAAACTTGACGCGGATGTTTATCCCCCGACAGACATCGTCAAGAAAATTCTTCCGATTTACGAAACTGAGGGATATAAAAAAATGACCGCTGTTGTCGGTTCCGCATCAGAATGGCTTTTGAGAAGAAAGGGAGATAGCCCGGAAAGCCCGCTTGGAAACCTTATAACGGATATTATGCGTTATGAAACATCCGCCGATTTTGCCTTCCAGAATCTTTACGGAATAAGAAACGACATTCCCCCGGGAAAAGTCAGAATTAAAGACCTCGCTTCGGTTTCACCTTTTGGAAACACTATCATAACGATGAGACTCACTGGAAGGCAGATTCGTCAGCTGCTCAGGCAGAGCGCAACCGAAGAAAAAGGAATCTTGCAGTTGAGCGGCTTAAAGATGTATTTCAATTCGTCGCTTCCGAAAGACAGAAGGCTTCTGAATGTGATTGTAAATGGAGAGGAAATCGACGGGGATAAGGAGTTTCTGGTTGCCGCAAACAGTTTTATTGCCGGCGGCGGTGATGGCTTTGCCACATTCACCGAAGGAAAGGACATAAAAGACACAGGGAAAAAACTACTTGATGCGGAAATTGAGTATTTCAGAGAAAATTCGCCTGTAAAAGCGAAGGTAGAAGGCAGAGTTATCGATATAGCAAAATAGGCTGACTTCAGCATTCAGCATTTTTCCGCTCGCAATCTTGCCGTCAGGGACACTCTCGCAAGCGGAATCGCTTGCTCTGTGTTCGCTGCGAAAACCGGGTCGAATTTCTCGCTCACACAGCCCTGCTGGCAAGAATTGCTCGCGATGTTTTTGATTTTTCCATTTCCTTGTCTTCCTATCACTTTTTCAATTCAAAATTTAAATTGCCCGCCTGCCGAAAACATGTGCAAAAATCGGCGGGCAGGCAAAATTCAAAATGACAATCCCCGCCTGCTTTTGCCTGAACGCGAAGCCAATGGCGGGCAGGCAAAACCCAAAATGATAAAGTGACAAGTTGATAAGTTGACAAGTTGATAAGGGA
>JAGHAK010000036.1 GCA_021161565.1 Elusimicrobiota bacterium
GTAGCGGGCGACGTAAGTCGCCAAAAAAAGTTAAAAAGATGAAAGATGGAAAATGACAAATGAAAGATGAAAGATGAAAGATGAAAGATGGAAAAAGTGGAAAAGGTAAAAGGAATTGCCTTGTCAACTTATTAACTTGTCACTTTATCATTTTGGATTTTGGATTGTCATTTTGAATTTTGCGATTTGAATTTTAAATTTGCTGATATCAATGGTTGAAGATTGCAGAATTCTTGTAGCAAAATTTCAGAGGTAGGTTTGACCGCCGGCGGGAAAATTGGAATAGATGTTATGGGACGGAAAAAATTATGAAAGTCGTCAAAATCGGCGGTGAAATTTTGTCTGATATGGGGAAGATGGATATCCTGAAAGAATACGCCGAGAAGAATTTCCCCGCTGCTGTCGTTTTCGGCGCGGGCATACAGATAAGCGAGAGGCTTAAGAACGAGAACATTCCTTTTCGCTTTTACAAAGGTGAAAGAATAACGACAAAGAAGATGCTTGCGGTAATAACGGAGGAATTCAGGAAAGCCGCCTCTGTCATTACCGATATTTTTGCTGGCCGCGGTGTTTATGTGGAAGGCGGAGAAATTTTTGTCGCCCGGCGGAAATCCGAGAACCTTGGTTTTGTGGGCGAGGTGGCGGAAGTGAAGAAAGACAAACCCGAAGAAATTCTCTCGCAAAACAAAATCCCGGTGATTTCGCCTGTCGGCGCGGATTCATCCGGCAATCTTTACAACATAAACGCTGATGTCTCCGCCGCCGCTCTGGCCGGCTCTTTTAGGGCGGAGGAACTTTTTTTCCTCACGAAGGTCTCCGGCGTTCTGGATTCGGCAGGTGTCATCCTCAGCGAAATTTCGGCAGGGAGCATCGGTGCGCTTATAGAAAAAGGCGTGGTAACGGGCGGAATGATACCGAAGGTGAGGTCCGCCGCCAACGCTCTGGCGGAAGGAGTCGGGAGAGTTCTTATAGGCGAAACGGTTATCCTGTGAAATTTGTTAATTTGTCTTATATTTTGTAATATTGAAATTGCATGGAGGTCTTTATGAAAAAAACATCGCTTTTCGCCGTTTTGGCGATTTTTCTTGCCGCCTGTTCCAGAGATTATGTGGCGCGAGTCGGGACAAAGAAAATAACGGTTGAGGAATTTAAAAACAGAATGCTCGATGTGCCGACTTATTACAGAGGTTTTCTGGAAACCGACGGCGGCCGAAGGCAGTATCTCGACGGCATTGTCAATGAGAGTATCCTTGTCGAACTTGCCAAAGCGAAGGGCATTCACCGCCGTCCGGCCGTGAAGACGCGGCTCGAGGCTCTCAAAGACCAGATTTTGCTCGAATACATCGTGGATGAACTGAAAAAAGACAAGTTGAAGGTTACGGAGAAGGAGATAGACGATTATTACGAGGAGCATAAGGATTTTTATCTTCACCCGCCGAGAGTCAGAGTATCGCACATACTTGTTCCAACCGAAAACGAGGCGGAGAAAATATACAAGCAGATTAAAGAAGGCGCCAGTTTTTCGGATCTGGCAAAGAAGAAATCGATTGACAGGGAGACCGCCTCGCGGGGCGGCGATCTCGGTTTTTTCGAGAAAGGCGAAATGGTTCCCGCTTTCGAAAATGCGGCTTTCGCCCTGAAAAACATCGGCGATATTTCTCCTGTTGTGAAGACGGCTTTTGGCTGGCACATAATAAAACTGACGGGCAAGAGCAAAGCGGCGGCTAAAACGAAAGAGGAAGCGCGCGACGAAATAGAGCAGATTATAAGAAAACAGAAACTCGAGAAACTTCTCGCTTTTTACAAGAAAAAACTGGGCGTGAAAATAAATTACGACCTTGTGGCGAAGACAGAGCCTCCGTGGCAGATTCCCGGAGAAAAGGAGGTGGGGCAGGAAAATGAAAAATAATAAATTTTCTCTGGTCGTTGTTTTGCTTGTTTTTTTGGCAGGTTTCCCGCAGGCGAAGGTTCTGGACAGAATTATCGCCACAGTCAACGGAAACGCGATTTTTTATTCGGAATTTACTGCCCGGCTGAAGCCTTTTCTCGAACAGTTGAATGCTTCGGTTGCGGACGAGGCTGAAAGGAAAAAGCAGATAAAGCAGTTGAGGAAGGATGTTCTCGACTCTCTCATCGAGGAGAAAGTTCTTCTCGATAAGGCGAAGGATGAGAAAATAGAGGTTACTGTGGCTGAGATAGATAAAGGAATAGCAGATATTCGTTCGAGGTTCGAAACGGAACAGGAATATCTGGACGAACTGAAAAAGCAGAACCTGACTCAGGAGAAGATGAGGGAGAGGGTGAAAGAGCAACTTATGACCGTGAAACTCATAAACAGGGAAGTCCGGTCGAAAGTCAAGGAGCCGACGGAGAAAGAACTCCGGGATTTTTACAAAAACAACGAAGACAAAATGGTTGTCGGCGAACAGGTGAGGGTGAAGCAGATTTTCTTCGAGGTCAGCGACAAATCGAAAAAAGCCCAAATTCTCAAAAAAGCGAGAAGAGTTCTTGCCCGCTTGAGGAAAAATCCCGGCGATTTCGAGAAATTGGTAAAAGAATATTCGGATGCCCCCGAAAACGACGGCGATACGGGCTATTTCGGCAGGGGAGAGAAAATTCCCGAATTCGAAGATCCGTGCTTCAAACTGCGTGTGGGCGAAATTTCGGATGTTTTCGAAACGCCGCTCGGTTTTCACATCGTCAAATGCATAGGCAAGAAAGCGCCAGAGAAAAAGACTTTCAAAGAGGCGAAGGATTACATAAGGAATTATCTAATGAATTCGACGATGGAAGAGATGTATTTCAGATGGGTGAGAAATCTGAGAGACCAGGCGTCGATAAAAATTCTTGACAAAGAGTTTGAGTAAAAAGATACTTGTCACTTCGGGGGATCCTGCGGGAATCGGCGCTGAAATAATTTCGCGTCTTTTTTTTCACAGGGAAATACGAAACCACAGAATGACCGTAATCGGGAGAAAAATTTTCTACGAACCGCTTTTGAGAAAACTTTCGCTCGAAAATTTTTTGAATCCCGTAAACGATATTTCCGAAGCACTTCCGGGAAAACTGAATCTGCTGGAACCAGCCTCATCCTGCGGGGTTCGCCCCGGCGACCCGCCCTCTTCCGCCACAGGCAGAGAGTCGCTTGTTTACATAGACGAAGCGGTCGGAATAATGAAAAAAGGTTTGGCTGACGCGCTGGTTACAGCGCCTGTCAGCAAAAAAAACATCGCGTCCGCCATTGGCGGATTTTCGGGACACACGAATTATCTCGCGGATAAATTCGGCGTTCCCCGCGACAGCGTCATTATGATGATTGTTTCGAACGCTCTTCGGGTCGTCCTTCTTTCGCAGCACATTCCCGTTTCCGAAGTCGCGGATTTTGTCAAAAGGGAAAGAATCGTGTCGGTTGTGGAAAAGTCCGCTCCGGCGCTCAAAGCGATGGGTTTTTCCAGTCCGCGATTTGCGGTTGCCGCTCTGAACCCCCATTCGGGCGATGGAGGGCTCTTCGGCAGGGAGGAAATCGAGGAGATTTCCCCTGCGGTGGATGAACTCCGCAAAAAGGGTTTCGATGTCGCCGGCCCTCTCACCTGCGATGTTTGCGTGATGGATGCTTTGAAAAACAGATTTGACGCGATTGTGGCGATGTATCACGACCAGGGGATATGTCCGGTGAAAATTCTCGCCAATAATAAAGCCGTTAACTTTACCGTAGGGCTTCCTTTCGTCAGGGTTTCGCCTCTTCACGGAACGGCGTTCGACATTGCCGGCAAGTTCAGGGCGTGGGAGGATTCCATTCTGAAAGCGGTCGAATTCGCTGCCGGTTTTTCCAAAATATGAAGAAAAAGCGAATTCTTGTCATAGGCGGCAGCGTCAGGTCGGCTCCTCTGTTGGGTTATCTCGCTTCATCGGGGGAATACGAAGTCGCAGCTGTGGCGGATACGGATTCCGGTTCGAAACTGATGCAAACCGCCCGTCAGAATCTGATTCCCACGACGGATTCATGGGATGAGTTCATAAAATCAGGGAAATGCGATGTTGTTCTGGATTTGACGGGAAATCAGGAACTTTCGGAAAAGATAAAATCGCTTGCCGCCCGAGGCGGCATCGAGGTTATGGGAGAAGTTACGGCGCGCCTGATATGGGTCCTTTTAAGGCAGAGTTGGGCGCGTGATGTTTTCGACCGTCTTCAGGCGAAGATAGACCCATCCTGGTCTCTCGACGAAATTCTGATTCTTCTTCTCGAGGGGGCACGGAAACTGACTTCCGCTTCTTCGGGAGTTATTTTTACTGGAAAAGAGGACAAGATAGAAAACAAGATTTCATGGGGGATTGGCGAAGAGAAATTCCGCGCGGCTTTTGGAAATATCAGGGATTTGAACAAAATGAGAAAGAATTTTTACGAGTTCCTTCGTCCTAACATTTACATTCCATTTTTCGAGAATGAAGTTTTTTCGGGAGGAGTTCTCCTTTTTTCGGTAAGGAAAGACCGCCTCGATGACAAAATCATCGGGTTGATTCAGACAAAAATTTCGTCGATAATTTTTCACACAAAAACGCTCCATAAGACAATAAAACTTTCCAATCTCGACGGATTGACGGAACTTTTTAACCACAGGTCCTTTCACGAGCGGCTGGAAAGGGAAATTTACAGGGCGCAGCAGTATGATTTGAATTTTTCTCTTCTGATGATGGACATAGACGATTTCAAGAAACTGAACGACACCTACGGGCACCTCGCCGGCGACCAGCACCTGAGGTCCATTGCCCGCATTCTGAAGTTTATTTTGAGGGAAACGGATTTTGTCGCCCGCTACGGCGGCGAAGAATTTGCCGTGATACTTCCAGAAACGCCGCTTGAAGGCGCCCGCTCGGCGGCTGAAAGAATCAGAAGTTCCGTCGAGAATCAGGATTTCGGTAAAAACATCCGTGTGACATTGAGCATCGGCGTCAGTTCCTATCCCGACCACGGAGTGAAGAAAAACGATTTGATTGAAAAGGCGGACAAGGCTTTATACAAAGCGAAAGAACTCGGGAAGAACAGGGTTTGCGTGGCGGAATAAATTTGCTATAATACGCTAATTGACCAGATTTTATGGAGGGCATAAATGGCTATTAAGAAAGAAAAAAAACTGGAATTGATTAAAAAATTCGGTAAAGGAGACAAAGACACGGGTTCCTGCGAGGTTCAGGTCGCGATTCTGACTGCGAGAATCAAAGAGATTACGGAACATTTGAAGGTTCACAAAAAAGACAAGCATTCCCGCCTTGGGCTTTTGAAACTTGTGGCAAGGAGAAAGAAACTTCTAAGTTATCTTAAAAGAACAGACCGGCCGCTGTTTGACAAAATGGTGACGGAACTCCAGATTAAGGCTTAAAACGGGAAACCAGAAAAACTGAATATGAACAAAACGGGAAAAAAGGATAAGGAGTAAGAAATGCACAGAGTAGAGACGGAAATCGGTGGCAGAGTTCTTTCGATTGAGACGGGGGAATTCGCCAAACAGGCAAACGGGTCTGTTGTTGTAAGGTACGCAGACACGGTGATTCTCGCCGCGGTCACGATGGGAAATGAAGTAAAAGGCGCTTGTTTTCTCCCTCTGACTGTGGATTACAGGGAAATGACTTACGCCGCGGGCAAAATTCCCGGCGGTTTTTTCAAAAGGGAAGGCCGCCCAAAAGAGACGGAAATTCTCACGGCACGGCTTATAGACAGAGCCATAAGGCCTCTTTTCCCGAAGGATTTTATTCAGGATGTTCTTGTTTCGGTTATTGTTCTTTCTTCCGATCAGGAAAACGACGCGGATGTAATATCCATAATAGGTGCGGCCACGGCGCTTCTCATTTCGGATATTCCGTTTGAAACGCCGGTCGCCTCCTGCCGGGTAGGCAGAATTTCCGGCGAGTTCCTCATAAATCCGCGGATTTCGCAGATGGAGGAAAGCGAACTCGATATTGTTATCGCTTCCATCGAAAACGGCATAACGATGCTTGAGGGCGGCGCCGATGAGGCGAGCGAGGACATTATCCTGAAGGCGATTGAAAAATCGGAAGAGTCAATCGGAAAAATTATGACGATTGAGAAGGAACTGCGCCGTGCGGCGGGAAAAGAGAAAAAAGAGGGGATTCGTCTGCCGAAGATAAAGGAAGATTTTAAATCGAAGGTTTTGAATTTCGTAAAACCTCGGCTTGACGAGGCTTTTAAGGAGAAAGACCACATGCGGAGAGGCGTCCTTGTGGCGGCTGTCAAGAAAGAGGCGGAGGAGAAACTCGGAATTGACGAAGATGCCAAAACCCTGTTCGATATTGTTGTAGAGGATCGGATAAAGGAAATTTTTGTCTCAAAAATAAAACAGGACGGAATGCGTCTTGACGGCAGGGCGTTCGACGAAATAAGGCCGATAGAATGCAAGGTTTCGGTTCTTCCGAGAACGCACGGTTCGGGCGTTTTTACGAGAGGTTCCACGCAGGCTCTCGCAACGACCACTCTCGGCAGCGCCGCGGATATGCAGATTATGGACGAACTCGAAAGGGAGTACAAAAAGAGATTTATGCTTCATTACAATTTCCCGTCTTTCGCGACCGGCGAGGTTTCCCGTCCTCGGGGACCCGGCAGAAGGGAAATCGGTCACGGATATCTGGCTGAAAAGGCGCTTCGCCCAATGCTTCCGCCTCAGGAGCAGTTTCCCTATACGATTAGGGTTGTATCGGACATTCTCGAATCGAATGGCTCGTCGTCGATGGCGAGTGTCTGCGGCGGATGTCTTTCCCTAATGGACGCGGGAGTGCCGCTTAAGGAGCCGGTGGCTGGAATCGCGATGGGCGTCGCCGATATAGACGGCGAAAAAATTTTGCTTGTCGATATAGCGGGCGAGGAGGACCATCTCGGGAATATGGATCTGAAGATAGCGGGCACAAAAAACGGCATTACCGCTATACAAATGGATTTGAAAATGGAACACCTCGATATGGAAACATTTAGCAAGGCTCTCGAAATGTCGAGAAAAGCGAGGCTGAAAATTCTGGAGAAAATGCTCGAAGTGATTCCTGAACCGAAGAAAAAGGTTTCGGACTATGCTCCGGTGATAAAGGTGATGAAAGTCGACAAATCGAAAATCGGAGCGATAATCGGCCCCGGCGGAAAAACGATAAAAGGCATTACCGCCGACACATCCTGCAAAATAAATGTGGACGATGACGGCGTTGTCACGATTTCCGGAGAGAACAGGGAAAAACTTCAAGAAGCTGTCCAGATGATTGACTATCTTGTCGGCGATGTCGAAGTGGGGAAAATCTACAAAGGTAAGGTTATAAAAGTCGTAAATTTCGGAGCATTCGTTCAGATTTTCCCCGGCAAGGAAGGTCTTGTTCACATTTCCGAACTGGCTCCGTACAGAGTCGGCGCCGTGACGGATATTGTTCAGGAAGGAGACGAGATACTTGTCAAAGTCATAGAACTTGACAATATGAACAGAATCCGCCTTTCCCGTGCTCGTGCTCTTAAGGAACTGAACATCACCGATGAAAAAAAATACAGGGATAAAAATTCGCAGAGCGAATTTTGAAAAGGAAAATCCTTATTTTGGAAAAGGGAAAATACCTTTTTACTTTTGCCGGAGGCAAAAGTGAAAAATAATAAAGAAGAAGACATCGCGTCGATTTTCAGGAAAAGTTACGATATAATGAAGCGGAAAAACATCCGCGAATTCAAATTGAGCAAAAAGGATTTTTCCATTTCCATAAAGCGCGCGGCAAAGTCGGATGCTGCGGAAAGCGCTTCGCGTGGAAAATCGGCGGAAAGGAAAATTTCCGTTCCGCCATCTGAAGACAAAAGGGAATTCATCAAATCGCCGCTTGCCGGGGTTTTTTACAAAAGTCCATCGCCCAATTCAAAACCGTACATTTCGCCGCCCTGCGCGGTGAAAAAAGGGCAGCCTCTCTGTATAGTCGAGGCAATGAAAGTTATGAATGAAATAGAAAGCCCCTTTCCCTGCGAGGTTTTGCGCTTCACTGCCGAAAATGGCCAGGCGGTGAAAAAAGACGACCCACTTTTCGAAATCAGGAAAAAATCCGAATAGGAGGAATTATGTCAGATAAAGATGGTAAAAAAATCGTTTTCTTGGATGGGAGGTATTATGAAGAAGAATGTAAAAAATTGGAGATAGATTTATCAAAATTTTTGGGTAAAAAAATCGCAAGTATACTTCCCATATCTGGAGAAGCCATATGTGCCTGTATAATGAATTTTGAAGACGGATCTTCTGTTGTTTTGTATCTTGAAACAGGGAAGAAGGAAGAGATGCATAAAAGATTGGTTGAGCAATTTCATAATCTTTGGACAAAAGCCGTCGGAGCGAAAGATTATGTAAAAAGGGAATGGACAGATTTAATTGATTATTTAAGTGAGTTTCAGGTAAAAATTTGAGTTTTTGGTAAAATGAAACGTTCATGTCCCGATAAATCGGGACACAAAGGGGAATGAAAATACCCCCTACTGTTTCTCCCCCCTTGAAGGGGGGAGATCGAGAGGGGGGATTTACGGATGAAAAAGTTGAATGTACATTGGAAAATGGGATAAATTGGAATGACGAATAATACACAAAAAACTATTAGATATTTGGTGCGTAGTGCAGTTAAAACGTATGCAGTTAATTTTAGGCAGCGGCATGAATCTGAAATCAATAATCCCAATGGAACAATTAACATGAAGATACATAATGTTTTTATTGCGGCGCTGGGTTCAGAGATACAGTATTATACAGCGTTGGTTCGCTCATTAGACAGTTCTTTAGGAAATATGTTGGAAAAATTGGCGATAAATATTGCGATGCTTTCTTTTGAAGTAAAAAGAAGTGTTAAAGGTCCATTGAGTGTTTATCAGACGGATAAAATTGCAGAATTACTTGAGAAATATAAAAGAAGAGAAAAAAAACCTTCTGTCGGCGATTATCAAAGTTTAAGAGTAAAACCAAAAGACAAAAATCTTTCCACCAAGAGGCATGAGAGTGATTATTGCCTTATTGATAAAGAAAGCGGAGCACATTATTTGATAGAATTAAAAATAGGAGGGGACTTGGATAATAAAAAAGCACGTTCCGAAAAGGAAGCGATATTGGAGCAGTTTGCTATTCTTTCTAATACGCTTCCATTGGGTTCTATAATAAAGATTTTTTTTGCGACAGCATATAACCGTTTTGGGGAGGGTAAAGAATGGAAGCAAGAAAGAGTGCGTCAGTTTTTTGCTGATGATGAATTGCTAATCGGGAAAAATTTTTGGAATTTCATTTGTTGTACAGACGAAGGATATAATGTCATTCTTGACGAATATAAAAAATCATCGCATTTTATAAAAGAAGCATTAGATAACTTAAAAAGGTTGTATCTAAAATGAGGAAAATAAAACTTTATAGAATAATTAATGCGGATGCTCAAAAATATATAAAGAAAATTCCCTCTAGGTCGGTAGATTTGATACTAACCGATCCACCGTATAATTTAAGTCCCTATTCAACAGGAAACATAAAATTCACATGGAGAAAGGATTTTAATAATGATCTGGCAGGTTGGGATAAGAAAAGTTTTATTCCGGCGAATTGGATAAATGAATTTAAAAGAATTTTAAAGCCAACGGGAAATATATTTGCGTTTTGTAGTTATAATCTAATTGGTAAGTGGCATGCGGTGTTTGACCCAGAATTCGATACGTTTCAGTTTATGGTATGGCATAAGACTAATCCACCGCCCAAAGTTAGGCGAGCCGGTTTTCTCAATAGTTGTGAGTTAATTGTTTGTGTTTGGAATAAAGGGCATACTTGGAATTTTACGAAACAAAATGAGATGCACAATTTTATAGAAACACCAATTTGCATGGGTAGGGAAAGAACAAAAAATCCAGTACACCCTACACAAAAGCCGGTTAGAGTTTTGAAACATATAATAAAAATTGCGTCGAATCCAAATGATTTGGTTTTTGACCCCTTTATGGGTGTAGGGTCGACCGGAGTGGCGTCAGTTGAAATGAGGAGGAGATTTTTGGGTGTAGAGATAGATAAAAAGTACTTCAATAAAGCGAAGATGAGGTTAAAAACGGCACAGGTGTCCTCACTCAGCGACGAATTTGAAATTCAGGTGGGGAAAAATTTATCAGTTTATAATAAGGGCAAAATCTTTAAAAGAGAAGGTTTTCGTATGGCGAAACAAAAGTAAAAAAGTTTGAATAGAATCTCTCGTTGCAACTTTTACGCAAATTAAAGGTAGATGGGAGATGGCAGACGGAATTTGGGGGGAAGAAAGGGGAGAAAAATTTTTTTGAATTGCGAACGAAGTTCACAATTAGGAGGAAGAGATGAAAGTTACTGATGTGACCATCAGATTGAGCAAAGGTTCTTCGAAAATAAAGGCTTTTGCCACGGTTGTTTTTGACGGGATTTTGGAAGTCGATTCTTTCAAGGTTGTCGACGGGGAAAACGGGATTTTTGTTGCCACGCCCTCACAGAGGGGTTCGAACGGCAATTATTACAACAGCGTGAGGATGAAATCCGACGAACTGAAGCAGGAAATAACGGACAGGGTTCTCGAAAAATACAACGAAGTGCGAAAAAACGACGAAACCGTTGTTTTCGACGAACCGATGTAAAACAGAAGTCAGGGAATGGTAGATGATGAAAAGGGGAAAGGTTGAAAGAAAATCGAATTGCTTGTCCCCTTATCACCTTATCATCTTGTCAACTTGTCACCTGCTAAAAGAATGAGTGAGATTTTTAAAGGCATTTTTGTCGGGGTTGTCCAGGGAATTACGGAATTTCTTCCTGTTTCCTCGTCCGGACATCTTGTTATTGCGAGATCGATTCTCGGCAAAACATCTTCCGGATTTGAGGAAATCGCCTTTCTGCATCTTGCCACGCTTTTTGCCGTGTTTTTTTATTTCAGGCGTGAACTTCTGGAACTCATCGACGGTTTTTTCGCGAAGTCCGGAGTTTCCGCGAGAAAAACCGTTTTGTATCTCTTTATCGCCAGCATTCCGGCCGGGATTGTGGGATTCGCGTTCAAAGATTTCATCGAGGGCGCTTTTTCAGGAGGCCGAACTCGCCTTGTTTCCCTTTTTTTCGCAGTCAACTCCGTCATTTTGATAGCCAGCGACTATATAAAAGCGAAGGGAAAAAAACTCAATGCGTTTAACTCTTTTTTTATCGGCGTGTTTCAGGCTGTTTCGGTTCTCCCTGGCATTTCCCGCAGCGGCTCCACTATCACGGCGGGGGTTTTCTCTGGCCTTGAAAGAAGTTTCGCAGTGAGGTTTTCATTTTTTATGAGCATACCTGCCATTTTTTTCGGAAATATCCTGTTCAATTCCTTTACGAACAATGTTTTTTCCATACCGTCGATTGCGGGATTTCTCGCGGCTTTTTTCAGCGGCATTTTTTCAATAGCCGTTTTGATGAAAGTTGTTCAAAAGGCGCGTCTTAGATATTTCGGGTTTTATACGCTTCTGGTGGCGATTGTCAATTTGCTGATATGAATGAGGCGAGAAAAAGGGAAATCCTGGGTGTGGCGACGGTCGCGCTTGGCGCGATGCTTGTTCTCTGGTTTTTCGTTCCCCCTGCCCGCGGCGTCGCCGGAAGTTATGCGATATTTGCCCTAAAATACCTTTTCGGTTCCGTTTCCGTCGCTGTTTATTTTCTCTTGATTCTCTCCGGTATTTTTATCGCCGGGGATTTTGGAGTTTCCCAAATCTGGTCGAAATTAACCGGTGCGTCGGTGATATTCGTGTCGCTCTGCGCGCTGGTCGATATTCTTTATCCGTCCGTCCTGAATCCTGGAGGCGTGGTCGGCGATTTTCTTGCGGCTGTTCTGAAAATCCTTCTTGGGATGCCTGGATCGTTTATCGTGATAGGAGTTCTTTTCCTTGCGGGAACCCTGATAATTTTCGATGTGGGCCTTTCCGCTGTTTTTCGGATTTTGATATATCCTTTCGTTGGAATTTATTTTCTCGCGAAAGAGGCCATCAGGAAATTTTCGGGGAAAAGGGTCAGAGTTTCGCAGTTTCCATCTGCTCAGCAGGAGAGAAATCCCAAGCCATTGAAGAGCCGGCTCGAGAAAAAAAAGCGAAAAGAGAAAAAAAACGCTCCTGCCACCGCGGAAGAAGTTTCTTCCGGCCCGGCCACCAGCCAGCAGGATTCTTCTTATATCTGTCCGCCGGCGGATTTGCTCGTTCGCGGCCCCGCGCCGCCGAAAGAGGATTCGAATCCCGGCGTTCTTGAGGATGCGCTTCTCGCTTTCGGCGTGAAAGCGGAAGTTAAAAATGTGACGGTTGGCCCGGGTGTCGTGCGATATGAGCTTTCTGTGGGAGCCGGGCAGAAAATTTCGAGTATACAGAGTTTATCTTCGGATATAGCAATGCGTCTTCGGGCGCCGTCGGTCAGAATTCTCGCTCCGATTCCCGGTAAAGCGGCGGTTGGAATCGAAGTTCCGAGAATAAACAGGGTGCAGATAAATCTCAAGGACCTGATAGAGGATGATGCGTTTCGCAATTTTGCCGGCAGGATTCCGGTGATTCTGGGAAAAAACATAATAGGCACGCCCATTGTTGCAGACCTTGCCACAATGCCGCATCTGCTTATAGGCGGTGCGACAGGTTCCGGAAAAAGCGTTTGCGTTCATAACATAATAGCGGGCTTTCTTTACAGATTCTCCCCCCGTCAGATGCGTCTTCTTCTGATAGACCCGAAAATGGTGGAACTCACCGTCTATAACGGCATACCGCATCTTCTTTCGAAGGTGTCAACCGATGTTGGCGGCGCAGTCGCTTCTCTGAAATGGGTCGTTTTCGAAATGGAAAGACGCCTTAAACTTTTTTCGCAGGCAGGGGTCAGGGACATTTCGGGTTTTCGGCACCTGGGCGAGGATTTGCCTTATATCGTTGTGATTATAGACGAACTTGCAGATCTTATGGCTGTGGCTCAAAAAGCGATGGAACTTGCCATAACGCGCCTGTCGCAGATGTCGCGCGCCTGCGGGATTCATCTGATTCTTTCCACGCAGAGGCCTTCCGTAAATGTTATCACGGGAGTTATAAAAGCGAATCTTCCCGCGAGAATTTCGCTTAAAGTTATTTCGAAAATCGATTCGCGGACAATTCTCGATTCTCAGGGCGGAGAGGCTCTTCTTGGACGGGGCGATATGCTGTATCTTCAGCCGGGAAGCAGTTCTCTTATGAGAATTCAGGCGCCGTTTGTAAGCAGGAAAGAGATAGAAAAAATTGTGGCATTTATCAAGAAACAGGAAATTCCCGCGGAGTATCTCGATTTCGAAAAAGAGGTGAAGCGGAAAACATTTTCCCGCGCGAGAATTTCAGATGAACTTTTCTGGGAAGCTGCGGAATTTGTCGTAAGTCAGGGCAGAGCCTCGACTTCGCTTCTTCAGAGAAGGTTTCATATAGGTTATTCCCGCGCCGCTTCTCTCATAGATTCTATGTGCGATATGGGGGTTGTCGGTTCCGATATGGGACCGACGAAGGGCAGGGAAATTCTCATCGATATAGACAGCCTTCGCCAGATGAAAGAGAGGCAATGAAGTTTTTCGCCGCGGTTTTTCTCTTCTTCCCCGCGATCTCGACGGTCGCCGGAGCGCAGTCGCGGTTTGCGCTGGAATTCGAAAAATGCAAAAATCAGTTTGTCTCATCCATTTCGAAAAGCAGAACGCTTGTCGTAAAATTCGTTAAAACGCAGAAACCCGCGGGTTTCCGCCGTTCGATAAAGGAAAGAGGCAAAATTTACTACAGGAAAAATCCGATGGCTTTGAAACTGGAACTGCCTGGTGAGAGAATTCTGATTGCCAAAAAAAGAATGATGCGGTATCTTTCGAAATACCGCGAAAAATATATAAGCGCATGGGACGGCAGCAACCCCGTTTTCAAGTTTCTGAATTTTCCCGCCGGGATTGTGGAGCAGGCAAAGTCCGAAAAAAATCTTGTGACATTTTTTCTAAAGCGGGGGGAAGACAGGATAGAAATTTGCTATGATAAAAGAAAGAAATTTATAGAAAGCATATCCGTTTCGGGACCCGTGGGGCGCACGGTTACGCGGGTTCTGGAATTCGAAAAAAATGTCCGTCTGCCGAAAGAGTGTTTTAAGGTGAATGGGCGCTGGAAGGAACTGGATTTGAGAAAATGACTCTTGCGAACAAAGTGACTATTCTGAGAATCGCGGGCATTCCGGTTTTTATGGTGGTTCTGGATATCGAGTCGTTCTGGGGTTATGTTTCGGCTCTTCTGATTTTTGTTTTTCTTTCCTTCACCGACACCATTGACGGTTTTCTCGCCCGCAAAAGGAAGGAGGTTACGGTTCTCGGGGAATTTCTCGATCCCCTGGCCGACAAACTGCTTGTGGCTTCCTGTCTCATTTATTTTGTCAAAATAGAGTGGATTAAGATTTACTGGTGGATGATCGTCATCATTATTTCGAGGGAATTCGTTATAACTGGTCTGAGGGTGGTAGCGGCTCGGAGGAAAATTTCGATTCCTGCGCTTTTTTCGGGCAAAGTCAAGACAACCGTTCAGATGGTAGCCATAATCGCGACGCTTCTCGTTTTGATAGCGAAAGAGGCGGCCCTGAAGTGGAATTTCCCCGGAGGAAAAGTTTCTTTTCTGTGGGACATTCCTTTTTATCTGGTTCTCTTCGCCACATTTGCCACTCTCGTAAGCGGCGTGAATTACATAAAAAAATATTTTTATCTTTTCGGTGAGGAGGGATTGTGAACAAGGTTGTAAAATTTTTGGCTACGGGTTTTGGAGTTTCGAATTTCGCTCCCCACCCGGGCGAGGGAACGGTTGGCACGCTTGTGGGCGTGCTGATTTTTGTCGTCTGGCCGGATTCCCGCCTGCATCCTGTCGCCTACTGGCTTTTTCTTGTTTTCGGAATCGCCGCCGGAATTTATATTTCCGCCGCGGCGGAGAAAAGTTTCGCGCAGAAGGACTGCCCGAGAATTGTCATAGACGAAATAATGGGTTTTATCGTCGCGATGACTTTTCTGCCGAAAAGTTTTTGGGTTATTGTCGCCGCTTTCGTTATTTTTCGGATTTTTGATGGAATAAAGATAAAACCCATCAGCGCGCTCGAGCGTCTTCCCGGCGGTGTGGGGATTATGGCGGATGATGTCCTGGCGGGAATTTTCGCGAATGTTATTATGCATATTGTCCTGCTGTTTTTTTGAATATGAAAGAAATGATAAAAATCAATTCGATTGGCAGAAATTCCGCGGGTCAAACTGTGGAAATTTCAGGGTGGATAGACACGATTCGCGACCACGGGGGCGTTTTCTTCGCGGATATCAGAAACAGGTCTGGGATAATACAGGCGGTTTTCCAGTTCGGCGAGAGAGAAGGCGATTTTGCCGCTCTTGCCCGCAAACTGCGCGCCGAATTCGTGGTTTCCGTAAAAGGGAGAATTGCCCTGCGTCCCGAAGATTCGGTCAATCCGAAAATTCCCACCGGAGAGGTTGAACTGCGCGTGAGCGAATTTGAAATTCTGAATTCCTCGAAACCTCTCCCTTTTTTCCCGGGGGACCGCGTAAGCGAAGAGACAAAATTGAAATACAGATTTCTGGATTTGAGGAGCAGGAAAATGCTTCGCAATCTTTCCGCTGTTGACAGAATTATGAGAATCACGAGGGATTATTTTTCATCCCGCGATTTTATAGAGGTTTTAACGCCGTTTCTCACACGTTCGACGCCGGAAGGAGCGAGGGATTATCTGGTCCCTTCGAGAGTGAATCCGGGCAGTTTTTACGCTCTGCCACAGTCGCCGCAACTTTTTAAGCAGATTCTTATGGCGGGCGGAGTAGAAAGATATTACCAGATTGTGAGGTGTTTCAGGGACGAGGATTTAAGAGCCGACCGCCAGCCGGAATTCACTCAGATTGATATGGAAATGTCCTTTTGTTCCAGCGAGGATGTAATGGAAACGGCGGGCAATCTCGTCAGGGAAATTTTTTTCTGCTTTTCCCTCGAATTTCCCATTCCGCGAATTATGCCGTACGATGAATCTGTCGCCTCTTACGGCACGGACAAGCCGGATTTGAGGATAACTCTTCCTCCGCTTCGCGATGTGACGGAAATTTTTGCCGGAACGGAATTCAAGGTTTTCAGAACCATTTGTGGCAAAGGCGGCAGAATCGTCGCTTTTTTTGTCGAGAAGGATTTTTCGAGGGCGGAACTGGACGGCTTTATCGAAACCGCGAAAAAATTGGGGGCGGGGGGTCTGGTGTGGATGAAAAAAACCCCCGGCGAATTAAAAAGCCCGGTAGTGAAATTTTTAAGCGACGAGGAGAAAAAAGGATTGCTTAATCTCAACCCTGCTTCAGGGACGCTTTTTATAACCGGCGGCGAAAATGTTTTCGGGATTATGGGCGAATTGCGCCGCCAGATAGCGGAAAAATTCGCAATGTTAAGAAACGGATTTTTCCCCGTGTGGGTTGTGGACGCGCCTCTTTTCGAAAAGGGCAAAGACGGGTCTTTGCAGTCGGTTCACCATCCGTTCACCGCTGCCGTGGGGGATGTTTTCGCTGACAACCCGCTGAAACTCAAATCGCATTCATACGATCTTGTCATAAACGGCGAGGAAATCGGCGGCGGTTCGATCAGAATTCACCGGGCGGAAGTTCAGAAGAAGGTTTTCGAAATTCTCGGAATGACCGAGAAGGAATATTCGCAAAAATTCGGTTTTCTGCTGAATGCTCTTTCCTACGGATGCCCGCCCCACGGCGGCTTTGCCTTCGGGATGGAGCGTCTCGCCGCAATCGTTCTTGGGCTCGACTCGATCAGGGACGCAATCGCTTTCCCGAAAACGCAAAACGCGATTTGCCCGCTTACGGGAGCACCGGGAAAAGTTTCCGACAGGCAGTTGAAGGAACTGAATTTGAAAACCATCGAACCATAATGGCGACGCTGATAGACGATAAAGGCAGGGTTCTTCTGGATAATCTGGAAATAGCGGACGCTTTTTTCTCGCGATTAAAGGGATTTCTCGGGAGGAAATTTCTGGATAGGAATAGCGGTCTTCTGCTGATTCCCTGCGGCAGCATTCATATGTTTTTTATGAAATTCGCCATAGATGTTTTTTTTCTTCGGGAAAAATCGGGAAATTTCGAGGTCTTGAAAAAAGTTAGGGGACTCAAGCCGTGGAGAATAGCCATTGCTCCTTCCTGCACGCAGGCTGTGCTCGAGACTGCCGTCGGCGCTCTGGCGGAAATTTCGGAAAATGCGGTTTTTAAAATCGGGGGTGACAATGCTTTTGCGCGATGAACTCGAAAGAGAGGGGAATTTTATTTTCAGATGGCGCGGCTGGCTGGCTTTTCTCGTTCTGCCGCTTTTTGCCGCCGCCGGATTTCGGGGGGAAAAATTTGCCACGCCGCTCAATGTTTATACTGTGCTGTGTTTGACAGTGTCGTTTTTGGGTCTGGCGGTAAGATGCTTTACCGTAGGCTTTGTTCCTAAAGGAACATCAGGCAGAAATAAACTGCGGCAGGAGGCGGAATCGCTTAACACAACAGGGATGTATTCGGTTGTCAGACATCCTCTTTATCTCGGCAATTTTACGATTTTTTTTGGCGTTGTTATGTTTATGCGCGATTTCTGGTCAGCCGCGGTAAGCGTCCTTCTCGCATGGCTTTACTTCGAAAGAATGATGATTGCCGAGGACGGATTCCTGGAGAAAAGTTTTGGTGACGGATACAGAAAGTGGGCTGATGGAACTCCGACTTTTATCCCCAATTTCAGATTATGGAGGAGTCCTGACAGGGAATTTTCCCTCAAAACCGTTCTCCGGCGCGAATATTCGGGATTTTTCGCCATAATTCTCACATATTCGGTTCTGGATTCTGCGGCGGGATATATTTCAAACGGAAAATTTTTGTTAGCGAAGCACTGGGTTTATATGCTTTCTTTCGGAGCTGTTTTCTATGTGACTGTTCTTTTTCTGAAAAAGAAAACAAAAATTCTTGATGAGCCGGGAAGAGTTTGATAAAACTTTTTTTACCCCGGCTGTCTTTTGACCTTTTGCATTTTGCTGAGTAGTATGCGGCTTTTGCGCATTTTCTCGATTCCATTGAACCCAGATTTTCATTAGAAAAATCTGTCCTTCGTGACCCCGATAAATCGGGGGGTTAACCCCGCCCATTCTTATAATATATATAGTGCAAAAA
>JAGHAK010000133.1 GCA_021161565.1 Elusimicrobiota bacterium
AAATGCCGAAATAAACTTTCGTGATTTACCAAAATCTTGCCTACCTGTGCCAGCACGGCAGACAGGCCTGCTGCGTTTAAGCGCGCCAAGGGCGCGCGGCTACAACTTTATCCCTCATCCCCCTCCCCGCTAAAATTCGTACTTTTTATTCCGGACAAAAACCTCAAAATTTCTCCGGCTGTCGGAGCGTTTAAGCGGTCGAATTTTGATATTTTTCCGCCCTATTTCCACGCGCAATTCTTTGCCCCTGTAGGAAAAATTGAATTTCATTGATTTCCAGTTAGGTGGCAGGTTGGGAGAAAAAAATAGTTTATCGTGATGGGATTTTAGTCCGGCGAAACATCGCAGGGTTATATCCAGCGACCCCCCCATGACTCCGATATGCACGCCTTCTTTTGTGGTTCCTCCCTGTATGTCGTGGTAATCCGATTTAAGCACTTCCAGGTACCATTTTTGGGCCTGCTTCTGGTATCCAACTTGATGGGCGATGTAACAATGCACCAGTTTGCTCAATGTCGAGCCGTGACTTGTTCTTTTTACGTAATAGTCGTAGTTTTTTCGGATTACGTCCAAATCTATCTCATATCCGAGATTGCCGAATATTTCCGCGAATTCTTCATAATTAAACAGGTAAAAAATCATTAAGGCATCCGCTTGTTTCGAAACTTTGTAGTCATCCGGAGATTTTCCTTCGGCTCTTAATATTCTATCCATCCTATGGATGTTTCCATATTTCTTCCTGTATTTCCCGAAATCCAATTCTTTCAGTCGAAAGTAACCGTCAAACTGACTTATGATTTCATTGTCCCCGAAGACGATTGCCATTTTTCCGCTTATGTCTTTCCAGCGTTTTATATCGTTTTCTTTGAGCGATAATTTCTTAAAAAGATTGTTCCTTTCTTTTTCAGTCATAGCATCCAGAAGTTCAAGGGATTTGGCAAGTATCCATGCTATCATAAAATTGCTGTAAGCATTGTCTTTCAAGCCGCAGGATTTGCTCCAGGGGAGCTTTTCGTGAAATTCATCTGGTCCCATGAGATTATGGGTATGGTATCTGCCGTCCTTTTTGTCAGGGGAAACAAGAGAGGCGCAAAACTGACCTATTGACAGCATAAGTTCGTTTCCATAATCGCGCATAAAATCGTAATCCAGGGTTGCCTGATAGTATTTCCACAGGTTGTAAGCGATGGCGAAAGATATATGTCTTTGAAGGCGGCTGTGGTCGTCATCCCATTTTCCCGAGAGGGGATTCAAGTGTATTACCTGGGTTTCTTCCAGACCGCTGCTTGCGCTTTGCCACGGAAACATAGCCCCTTTATATCCGTTTTCCCGGGCATATCTTCTGGCGGCTTTCAGTCTGCGGTACCTGTATAAAAGAGAGGCTCTCGTTACCTCGGGCATATGCGAATTGTAGAAAGGCGAGACAAATATCTCGTCCCAAAAAATGTGCCCTCTATAGGCCTCTCCGTGAAGTCCTCGTGCGGGAATTGCCACGTCCAGACCGACGGAGTTGTGACAGGCGGTTTGAAAAAGATGAAAGGCGTGAAGGCGGAGTATTTTTTGAGTGAAGTTGTCGCCCTCTATTTTGACATCGGCGCTTTCCCATATTTTTTGCCATCTCTGGGAATTTCCGAGCGAAATTTTATGGAAATTTCGAGTTTTCTTCAATTTCTTCTCTGCAAGGGCTACCGGATTTTTTGTTTCTGGATGAAGTTTCTCTACCACGGCAGTTTTGCATACTTCGTAAAGCGAGCCTTTTTCCGCGTAGAAAGAAAATTCCTCGCAGATTTTATTTTTGTCCTTTATCTCGGATTCTCTTTTCGCGTTGATTTTCCTCCCGCTGCAAAAGATTTCCGTTTTTGTGCCGATAACAAGAAGGATTTTTGGAGATTTGGTTTCCGCCGTCAAAAAAGCGAAATTTCCCTTTGCTAAAGGATTGATGTTTGTCCAATGCTGGCAGTTTAATTTTCTGTATCTGGCTACGCCGGTATTTTGAACGGACCCGTCTATCATGGTTTTTACGGTTATTTTGCCTGAGTAGTTGAGCGGCTTGACGCGATAAATCATCGCGGCAACCAGCGGATTTTCCATGCTGGCTATTCTTGAGAAAGAAATGAAAGTTTTTTTCCCGTTGGGTTCTTCCCACACGAGTTGTCTTGAAAATATTCCGCGCTTCATATCCAGGCATTGTCTGAAATTTTTTATCTCTTTCTTTAAGTCCGGGCTGAACCATTTCCCACCCCCTACCCCGACATTCATACAAAAGAAATTCGGACAGTTTACCATGTCCTCGTTGATTATGGTTTTTCCCGCCATTCTGGTGGGCAGGCGATTGTAAAGTCCTGCCAGGTAGATGCCCGGATAGTGATTTTCCGAAGGCAGGGATTCCGGGGCGCTGCCTCTTATGCCCATGTATCCGTTGCCGACTGTGCAAAGGGCTTCCCTCAGCAATTCTTCTTTCGGGTTTATCTTGTCGTAGACGATGGCCCAATCTTTTTCACAGAGCTGCATAATTC
>JAGHAK010000100.1 GCA_021161565.1 Elusimicrobiota bacterium
CCTTCTGCTCCATCAGGTTTTAACGGTCTTGCGCAGGGAACTGACAGAATTCTATGGTCGTGGACAGACAATTCAAACAATGAGGACAAGTTTATTATTCTTTCAGATACTATTGGGGTAATTGTGGACAATTTGTCCCCAAATACAACCGAGTATCTTGAAACAGGGCTTTTGCCTAATACGACTTACGCAAGATATGTTCAGGCATATAACAGCACAGGCTATTCCGATTCTTTACAGAAGACAATATGCACACATGCTAATCCGCCGACAGGTCTTTCAGCGACTCTCACAACAGGAACGACAGTCGTGGTTTCCTGGACATCTGGCACTGGTGGTGCTGCTGCGTTTAGGGTTGAGAGAAAGGAAGAAGGAGGTTCATGGACGGTTCTGAAAGATTTTGCTGATGGATATACTTCCACTTCTTACACAGACACAGGACTTTCGAGCGACACAACCTATTATTATCAGATTGCTGCTTTCAACTTTGACGGGATTATGACTTCTTATGACGGACCTGTTATGGCGAAAACATTGGATATCACAGCTCCGGATTCTGCGATAAATCTTTCCGCTTCAATTGCTGATATTAAAGGCGGTGTGACTCTTTCCTGGACAAATCCCGGGGACGACGGAACAATTGGGGATATTGCTGGCGGGGCTGTTTTGATAAAGTATTCAAAGGATGGGTCCACAACTTATGACACAGCACTTGGTCCTGTGACAATAAGCAAGGATTTGATTCAGGGCGCGACAGAGCAGACAACAATTACGGGTCTTGATGCTGGAACGCTTTATTATTTCTTTGTGAAAGTCAGGGATGACGCAGGCAATTTGTCGGCAGAGGTTAAAGTTTCAACTTACACAGGCGCCCAGCCATATTTGAAGGTTTATGGGATAACTTCACCGATTACTGCAGGAGTTTCAAGCGATTTAATAGTTAAGGCGATAGGTCCACTGGGCACAACGGACACTAACTATACAGGCACGGTGAGTTTTTCCTGTTATCTTTCCACAACGCTTGCTTTAAGCGGCGCGATTATTCCGTCGGACTACACTTTTACGACTGCTGACAGCGGAATTCACACTTTTTCAAACGCTGTTTCATTCCCTGACAGAAACGAAGTTTACACCTGTTATGTGAAAGCGACTGACAAAAATGATTCTGCTATTTATGGCGAACAGACAGTTGTTGTTTCTCCGCCTGATTTTATTTCAGGAACAGTAACTCAGAAAGATGGCACGCCTCTTTCTCTTGTGTATGTCGAGGCATACGGCATTGGGTTGAGCACAGTAACGGCTTCAACACTCACAGACGGCTCCTATGAACTGGCAGGACTTTCAGTGGGGACTTACACGGTGAGGGTCACATATGAAGTGGATGGCATTGAGAGTTCTGCTGAAAAAGAAACAACAAACGGAACTGCGGATTTTGACTTTACCCTTGAGATAAATTACACCCTCGCCTCGGTTCAGGGAGTTATCTCCGGGATAAAACCTTCCAGAATCGCTTCTTCAGGGATAAAGCCGCTGAGAACAAAGAGTGAGGTTCCTTCATACGCTTTTGTGGAAATCAGACGCTCCCGCGCGGTTATGAGAATCCCCATTGCCTCGGACGGCAGTTTCAGAGTGGAGAATCTGCTGCCCGGAGAATATTCAATGAGGGCGTTTGACGGCGAAAATTATTCCAGAGTTTCCACTGTAAAACTTTTTGAAGGGCAGACGCTTGGTGTGAAGTTTGCTTTTCCGCTCAGTGTCAGCAGTGTTTACTGCCAGCCAAATCCGGGTCCTGATACAAGCGGAAATATTTACATTTGCTTTATAGGAAATCAGAGTTACGGAGCAGAAGTAAAAATTTATACAATAACAGGCGAAAAGGTGAGAGGAAGCAAAAATTTTGAAAACTTCACGAACACTGACTCGGAAAACGGGAAAAGATTCATATGGAATTTGAAAAACGACGGTGGAAGAGTTGTGGCTTCTGGTGTTTATTTTTATATACTTGAGGTGAAAGACCTATCTTCAGGGGAAAGCAAGAAGTTTAAGGGAAAAATTGCAATAGTAAAATGAGTAACCAGGAATTAGTAATCAGTAATCAGGGAAAGGTGAAAAATTTCAGAGAATTAAAAGCGTGGCAAATTGCTTATGACTTAGCGATAGAAATTTACTTGGTTACTAAGAAGTTTCCGCGAGAAGAACTATATGGGTTGGTGTCTCAGATGAGAAGAGCAGCGATTTCAGTGACAGCGAATATTGCTGAAGGATTTGGGAGATATCATTACAAAGAGAAAATGCAATTCTATTATATGGCCAGGGGGTCAATTACTGAATTAGAGTCTGAATTATTGGTGGCAAAAGGTATTGGTTATATTGGAGAAGATGAAGTTAAAGAATTTGCTGGTAAGTTTTTGGAAGTTGGTAAATTAATAAATGGTTTGATTTCATCTGCCCAAAAGAGGTCGAAGTGAAAAAAATATTTTCTCTGATTCCTGGTTCCTGGTTCCTGATTACTGGTTCCTGGTTCCTGGCTACTTCTTTGTTTGCATCAGTGAATATCACAAAGGTATCTGTGATGGATTCTCTCGGCAATTCAAGGACAAGTTTTTCCTCAAATGAAAAAATTTCAATGAGAATCGAAAGCAACTGCACAAGTGCTGTGTCGAGGATTTACTATAGATTTTACATAATGAATCCTTCAGGAGTTCAGGTTTTTTATCACGATGGAAACTCAACTGAAGGAAATGTAGGCAGCGGTGCTGCTTCTCTGCGAAATATTCCGCTGTCGTCGGTTTATTCGAGTGTGGGAATTTATACGTTTAAAGGCGAGGTTGTTGTTGATGGCATTGTTCAGGACTCAAAAAGCACGACTTTCACAATCTATTCTCCGCAGGTAACTCTAACGTATCCCCCTGACGGTGTGAAGGATTTGATAGACAAGCCAGTGACTTTCAGATGGATGTCTTCAGGAGCGTCAAAATACAAGATTTATGTTGATGATGAAATGTCATTTTTCAATCCGATCTGGACGGATGAAACATCTGCTTCGAGCATCTCGTATCCTCTTAATCCGTCTGAAGACAGACAGAAGTTATCAGGTGGGGTTGTCTATTACTGGAAAGTCGAGGGACTTTCAGCAGACGGAAGCGTTGTCGCCACATCTCCAACCCCTTTTTCTTTTTCGCTCAAAGAGGAATCCCAGTCCACTTCTTTCAGGAATATTGCAATCACCGACATAAAATACGACTTATCCAGCAATCCTCCGGATGCTATAAAAATAATTGTTGATGTGGCAAATCAGGGTTCGCAGTCGGTAAGCAATCTGAAGATTAATCTTTTTATTGATGGCGCGCCAGCAGGGAATTCTGTTGTCTCTTCGCTTCTTCCGGGTTCTGAGAAAAATATAATTTTCGCTGTCGGGAAAATTTACAGAGAAACTGTGCTTGTTACAGCGACTGCCGACATCGCGGATGAAGTAACAAAGGACAATATTTTGACAAAAGCGATTTCCATTCCGCTTCCTGATGAATGGAGAAACGTTCCCAAAATTATCGGCAGGGTGGTTGTAAAAGGGACGAAAAACGGAGTGTCTGGAATCAGGGTAAAACTGGAAGGCGTTGTGAACAGGGAAGACGTCACGAAGCCAGGTGGGCTATACAAATTCGAAAAACTTTCCCCCGGGCAATATAAGGTCAAAGTTGAGGAAACCGACGATTATTTCGGCGGTGAGATTCAGGTGAATATTGCTGATGAGAGAGCTTATCCTGTTGATGATATAGAAATTGAACCAAAGGAAAAATTAACAGAAGGCAAAAAATATACTATTGAAGAGTCATGGAAAATTGTGAAAGACAAAATCAAGGATAAAAAAATTCTGGAAGAACTCGCAGGATATAAAATCTACGAGTTTAATGTTCTGCCGTATGGAGATGTGGGCGAGGTTGTGGACGGAATAAAACAAGGGAAAATAAAAATAGAAAATGTAAGGTTGAAGATAGTAAAGTGAATCAGCCTAATGAAAAATTAAAAAAGAAACGTTCATCCCGCCATGGCGGGACAAAGGGGAATGAAAATACCCCCTACTGTTTCTCCCCCCTTGAAGGGGGGAGATCGAGAGGGGGGATTTACGGATGAAAAAGAAAAATGAAAGATGAAAAATTAAAAATTAAAATTGTGGCGACTTGGTTTGTTATTTGTCATTTGTCATTTGTCATTTCAGCGGCGAATGCTGCGGAAAGTCCTTTGGCTGTAATCAGCAGAATTGAAGGGAAAGTCCTTATTTTAAGACAGGCAAATCTGAAAGATAAAAAGTGGATAAATGGAAAAATAGGAATGTTTCTTTATGAGGGTGACAGAATAAAGACGGATAAGAATTCGAAAGCGGTGATAAATTTTGTTAGTGGCATCGAATTGAGTGTCAACGCCAAAACCGAATTTACGATAAAAACCGAAGAATCAAAAGGCAGGAAAAAAGAGGAACTTGATTTGATAATGGGTGAACTTCTATCGAAGGTGCCGAAGGGAAAGGACTACAGGGTAAAAACTCCACAGGCTGTAACGGCGGTGCGGGGAACCCGATTTGGTGTTTTAACCGCAGGAGGTTTTACAACGGTTTATGTTCTCGAAGGGACCGTTGATGTTTTCAATGATTACGGAAAGGTTCAGTGTTCCGAGGGAGAGAAAACAAGCGTCGGCTCTGGCAGTGCCCCGCAGGAGCCGGAGAAACTCGACGATGATGAAATAGAGGAAAAAACCGGCTGGCAGGAAGACCTTGCCAAGGAAATAGAGATAAAAGTGGATTTAAAAAGTGAAAAGGGATTTATTGCCAGAATTCCTGTTGAGGTGGATATTTCTGCGCCGAAGGACTATACAGGCAAAGTCAATGTAAAAACAAGTCCGGATGATTTCCTTGTGTCTCCCGATGCAAACTCCTGGAAAAAGGACTTGAAAGTCGCAATAAAAAATGGCGCTGGAAAATTTTACTGCAGGAAGGAAAAAGATGGTCCGGCTGTTCTCACAATAGCCGGGTCTGATGTAAAAACAGTCGTGGTCGCTTTGAATTTTGCTGCCCCGAATGAAAAACGTCTTCTTATTGAACTTGACAACGGAAAAAAACTTGAACTCAAATTCAAAAAATAACATTTGGCGATTAATTTTTCTTTTTGTAGAATTAACGCATGATTGAGGATTATTCTTTTGGAAAAATCGTTATAGATGGCAGGGAGTATATTTCGGATGTTATTGTTTTGGGTAATAGAGTGGTTTCGTCCTGGTGGAGGAAAGAGGGACATAAACTTTTTTGTAGGGACATAAAGGAAATTTTTGATTTTAATCCCGAAGCAATTGTTGTCGGTTGCGGCAGCCCGGGACTGATGAAAGTTCAGGCAGATGTCTTTGAAAAATGCGAAACTGAGGGCATTGAAATTTTCGCAAAACCCACAGCCTCTGCGGTTAAAATTTTCAATTTTTTGCACGAAAAGAAGAAGACAGCCGGATGTTTTCATCTGACCTGCTGAACAAAATGCAAAAATCAAAAATCAAAACGAAAAAATGGTGAAAATTATACCTTTTGAGCCGATTGTTTACGATTTTGGTAAAGACAAGACAAAGTTTATTGCGCCTCCTTATGACATCATAACCGCGAAGATGAGAGATGAACTTTACAGAAAAAGCAGATACAATGTCGTGAGGTTGATACTTGGGAGAAAATATTCTTATGACAGCGATACAAATAACTGGTATAAGAGGGCGGCGAGGTTTTTCCGAAAGTGGCTCTCAGGGGGGATTTTACACACAGGAAAAGAAGGTTTCTTCATTTTTGAACAGAAATTTTCTTTTAACGGCAAGAAAATGAAAAGGACAGGGATTGTTGCGCGGCTCGACTGGGCAGGGACAGATGAAAGAAAAATTATTCACCACGAAAAAACATTTCCGAAGCACAAACAGGACAGGTTGAATCTTCTCAGGAAATTGCCGTATAATTTTTCTCCGATTTTTCTGCTTGCCGAAGGTTCAAAGAAACTTATCGACTATCTTTGCGCTTCCGGAAACGAAATTTCCTTTTACAAGACATCCGCCGAACGTGGAAAACTTCTTGAGGTTGACAGAAAATATTCCAAAAATGTTTCTGAGTTTTTCAAAAGAGAAACTTTCATCATTGCCGACGGTCATCACCGCCTGACCGTTTCGCGCAATTATTACAAAAGACATCCTGCGGCGAAATATTTGATGGTGTATATAACGGATCCTTCCTCCGACGGATGTCTGATTCTGTCGGGGAAGGATAAAAAAACGCCGATTGATAAGAGTTTCATCGGGAAGGTCATAAGGGATAGGAAACTTCTCCCTCAGAAAACGACATATTTCTGGCCGAAACTTCCGTCAGGTCTTCTGATTCATCCGATAAAATGATATGGGGATAAAAAAATGGAAAAAGAGAAAGGTGAAAAGTGAAAAAAGTGGAAAGGAAAAAATGAAAAAAGATTCCTGCCGCCGGCAGGTCTCGCTATCGCTCGAAATGACAGGGGGTAAGTTTCGAGTTCTTAGTTCTGAATGCTTAATGCGTAGTTGCCGAGTCCACTCGCCTCTAACAGCTATTTTCTATTCGCTATATTGTTATTTCATTATTTTATTGTTTTGGTTTTTTGTTGTTTTTCCCTCGAAAACGCTTGCGGCGGAAACGGCTATAGAGCCAGTAAAAAATTCGATGTTTCACTATCTCCTGTATGAAAATTATTTCAGAGAAGGAAAATACCTCGATGGTTTGAATGAACTTGAAAAGGCGATAGAACTGGATAAAAATTCCGTTTTTTTGAAAGAGGAAATTCTTCCAATTTATTTCGATATGGGCGATTATGATAAAACATTAAAGGTCGCCGGCGAACTTCTGAAAAAAACAGGGGGAAATTTCAAGGCATATTATTATACGGCAAGCGTATGGGAAATCCGCGAAAATCTTTCGAAAGCCATGGAGTTTTACAAAAAAGCCCTTGATAAAAAGCCTTCCTCTGGCGATGCGAATTTCGCGCTCGGAAGGGTTTATATGAAGGAAAAGGATTTCGAAAACGCCTATAAATATTTCGAGAAAGCGGTTGAAAACGAACCTGACAATCCTGTGATGAGGCTTACTCTCGCGCTTCTTTACGAAAGTCAGAAAAAATGGGAGAAGGCGCTTGAACAGTATAAAAAAATAAGGCGGATGGATCCCAATTCGGTGAATTCTCTTCTGAAGATAGGTGAGATTTATCTGAAAATGGGCAAGGACGACCTCGCCGAGAAGGAATTTGAGAAGGCTCTTGAAGAGGAACCCGACAATTTTTCTGCGGCTCTTTCGCTTGCAGGCATTTATGAAAAGAGGAAAGACTGGGAAAAAGTAAAAGAAGTTCTGATGAAAATTCACAATGTCAGGGACGACTATCCGGAAATCGAAATTTATCTGGGGCTTGCGAATCTGAATTTGGGGGATTCCGAAAAGGCGGAGGAATTTTTTAAACGGGCTGTGAGCGTCGCTCCTGAAAATTCGGCGGTTTATTATTCACTCGCGTTAATTTACATAGACACCGGCAGTTATTCACGCGCGCTTGATGAACTCGATAAATGCGAGGAAAAAGGCGGCGGAAGTTCGGATGTTTCGTTTCTCAAAGGCGTCTGTTTCGATTCTCTCGGAGACAAGGAATCCGCTTTTGCCGAATTTGAAGAAGCAATTTCGCAGGATTCCAGGAATCACAGGGCGCTGAATTATCTCGGTTATTCTCTGGCTGAAAGCGGGAAAAATCTGAAAAAAGCGAAGGCATATATAGACAGAGCCCTAAAAATGGAACCGGAAAACGGAGCATATCTTGACACTGCGGGATGGGTTCAATTTAAGATGGGAAATTATAAAACGGCGTTAAAGTATCTGAGGAAGGCTTCAAAAAAAATGTCCGACCCTGTTATATGGGAACATCTCGGCGACTGCTGGCTGAAACTGCGGAACCGCTCGGAGGCGAGAAAGGCATACAGGAAAGCGATTGAAACAGGCGCAGACAGGAAAAAAATTGAAAGAAAAATCAAACACATTAAATAAAGCGGTTTTTATTCTGATTTTGTTTTGGCAAGCCTGCGCGACAGTGCCCGGGTCAGGAAAATACAACCTGAATTTTTTCAGGTCGAATAAATTTTCCGCATTCGGCACCATTTTCGCGAGTTCCCCTGGCGGAGTCGGAAATTATTCCTTTAATCTTCTCGCCGCAAAAGGAGAAACAAAAATTTTTCTGGCAGACGAATTCGGAAATTCCGTCGCTGTTGCCCCTTTTATTCGCAGAATGAAAGATGAAATAGTTTCCATTTTAAAAGGCAGATATCCTGAATTTCTGAGAAAGATAAAGAGAAAAAAATCGGATTATGTTTTTCTTTTTTCAAAAAACAAAATGTTCCTCAAGAAAATGCGTGTTTCTGTCGGTCGGAAAAACGAGATTAGAAAAATTTTTTTGAAGTTCAAAAGAGGATTTTGCGAAATTGAATTTCGGGAGTTTGTTTATGAGAATTAAGGCGCCCGCGAAAATAAATCTTTTTCTGGATGCTGAAATTCCCGCAGTTGGAGACGGGTTTCACAGAATTCTGACTCTCGCGGGGAAGATTTCGCTGTTTGACGAAATTTGCGTAACGGAGAGTCGGCGGATGAGTTTAAAAATAAAATCCCGGTGGAAAATTCCGTCTGGGGCAAAAAACATTTGCCTTAAGGCGGTTGAAGTTATGAGAAAATTTTCGGATTTCGGCGGGGTGAAGATTGTTCTCGAAAAAAACATTCCGCCCGGGCAGGGTTTGGGCGGCGGAAGTTCCGATGCCGCGGCTGTAATTATGGCTATAAATAAGATTTTCGATTTGGGTCTTGAGAAAAGGAAACTTTTTGAAATCGGGTTTTCTGTCGGCAGTGATGTTCCTCTTTTTACTGAAGATGAAACTTTCTGCTGGATTTCGGGACGGGGCGAAATTGTAAAACCGGTTCCGCTCAAAATCGAAGCGGTTCCTGTTTTATGGTTCGGCAGGCGGATTTCCACGCGGAAAGTTTATGAAAAGATCGACGAAAAAATTAAGAGGAGGAAATTAAAATCGAGTTTCGGGAAATTTCCCGGATTCTTCAACATTCTGGAAAAAGCCGCCTTTGAAATAATGCAGGTTTTACAAAAAAGAAAATCCATTTTTCTGAAAGAGGGAGCGTTTGCTTCGTTTATGACAGGCTCGGGCTCGGCGGTTGTAGGTTTGTTTGAGACATTTTCCGCTGCGAAGAAATTTTGTGAAAAATATCCGTTTTGTAAAATCGCGAGATTTTTGTAAAATAAAACAGGTTTACACCGCAATTCTGCCAGCGAGCAGGTAAGGAGGAAGAAATGGAGATTACGGATGTGAGGATTTTTCTTCGCAACGAGCCGAAACTGAAGGCTTATGTGTCGATTACTTTCGACGGGTGTTTTGTGGTTCACAACATGCGTGTCATTGATGGCAAAAACGGTTTGTTCGTTGCTATGCCGTCGAAGAAGAGGAAAGACGGGAAACATCAGGATCTGGCGCACCCCATCACCGCCGAAATGAGGCAAAAAATCGAGGATTTGGTTATTTCGAAGTATAAAGAAGCGCTGGAAAGCGCCCCTTCCGCGGCGAGCGGCGAAACGTCTCAGCCGAAGCCCGCGGGAGAATCCGCGCCTTTGCCGGAGTCGGAGCCGGAGAAAAAGGAAGATTCAGGTTCTTCCGAAATCAGCATTTAACAGACAATTTTTTTCCCGTTCAGCGATACCCGCGGGCGCATTGCGGGGTAGTGTAACGGTAGCACATCTCCCTTTGGAGGAGGCAGTTCTGGTTCGAATCCAGACCCCGCAGAAATTTTTGTGTGATTTTTGTCACACAACCTTGACTTATGCCCCGCAATTTCGTTTAATAAACAAAATAAAACAGCAGGAGATGTTATGAGTAAAAAGGACAGTGTCAGAATTTCAATTGTTGGTTCGGGCTATGTGGGGCTTGTCTCGGGCGTTTGTTTCGCCGAAATAGGACACAGAGTCATCTGCGTCGACAACAACAGGGAAAAAATCAAAAAACTCAAAAAAGGAATCTGTCCCATTTACGAGCCCGACCTGGACAGGCTTCTGAAGAAGAACATAAAAGAGAAACGTCTTTCTTTTTCAGGGTCGGTCAGAGATGTGGTCGAGAAATCCGACGCGATTTTTATCGCTGTCAACACTCCGCCCCGCGCGGACGGTTCCTGCGACCTTCAGTATGTCGAAGCGGTTGCCCGCGAGATTGCTCTCTCGATGCGGAGTTACAAAGTTATTGTTGAAAAATCAACAGTGCCTGCTGAAACGGGAAAGAAAATAAAGCAGACGATGAAACTTTACAACAAAAACAACGCGCCATTCGATGTCGTTTCGAATCCCGAGTTTCTGAGGGAAGGCCATGCGATAGGCGATTTTATGAAACCCGACAGAATTGTTTTTGGGGTGGAAAGCGAAAAAGCGGAAAAAATTATGAGAAAAATTTATAAGCCTATCAAAGCGCCTGTAATCGTCACGAATATAGAAACTTCCGAACTGATAAAGCACGCCTCGAATTCTTTTCTCGCAACAAAAATTTCGTTTATAAACGCTGTTTCGAATGTCGCCGAAAGAGTTGGGGCTGATATAAAGGATATTTCAAAGGCAATGGGTCTTGATAAAAGGATAGGATCGCACTTTCTTGATGCAGGAGTCGGTTTTGGCGGTTCCTGTTTTCCGAAGGATGTTCTCGCTTTCATCCATATGGCGCAGAATCTCGGATATGATATGAATATTCTCAAAGAGGTTTACAGGATTAACAGGGAGCAGAGAAAAATCGTTGTGGAGAAGCTGAAGGAAATAATCTGGAACATAGAGGGCAAGAAAATCGCGGTCTGGGGTCTGGCGTTCAAGCCCGACACGGACGATTTGAGAAATGCCCCGTCGATTGATATTATCAGGGAACTTCTGGACTCAAAGGCAAGTGTCTGTGTTTATGACCCCGTCGCGATGGACAATTTCCGCAAAATTTTTCCCAACCGCAAAAATCTGAAATTCGCAAGGTCGCCTTATGATGCCGCGAAAGGCGCTGACGCGGCTGTGCTGCTTACGGAATGGAGTGAATTTGGAAGAATAGATTTTAAGAAAGTGAAAAAAATTATGAATGTCGCGGCGATAATAGACGGCAGAAATTTTTACGATAAGAACAAGTTAATAAAAGCAGGTTTTATTTATAGGGGTATCGGTAGATAATGGGAAGAGTTGTTATTACTGGCGGCGCGGGTTTTATTGGTTCGCATCTGTGCGAAAGGTTTTTGAAGGAAGGTTATGAAGTTGTCTGTCTGGATAATCTTATAACAGGGGATTTGAGAAATATAAAACATCTTTTCAAAAACAAAAAATTTGAATTTGTTGAATATGATGTCACAAACTATATTTATATTGACGGCAAGGTTTCGGGAATCCTTCATCTCGCTTCCTGCGCTTCGCCCGTGGATTATCTGAGATTCCCGATTCAGACGCTTAAAGTCGGTTCTCTCGGAACGCACAAGGCGCTTGGTTTCGCGATGGCGAAGAAGGCGGTTTTTCTTTTGGCTTCGACTTCCGAAATTTACGGCGACCCGCTTGTGAATCCTCAAAAAGAAAACTACTGGGGTAATGTGAACTGTATAGGTCCGAGAGGCGTTTATGACGAATCGAAAAGATTCGCCGAGGCGATGACAATGGCTTATCACTATACGCATGGCGTTGCTGTGAGAATAGCCAGAATTTTCAATACTTATGGCCCCAGAATGAGGCCGGACGACGGGAGGGTTGTTCCCGCTTTTATAAATCAGGCGATTGCAGGCAAGCCGCTGACGGTTTTCGGAGACGGTTCGCAGACGAGGAGTTTTTGCTACATAGATGATATGGTCGAAGGGCTTTTCCGTCTTTTCAAAAGTTCCGCGGCAACTCCCGTGAATCTCGGGAATCCCGACGAGAAAAGAATCGTCGATTTCGCGAAAGTCGTTCTGAAATTGACAAAAAGCAAGAGTAAAATCTCATACAGAAAATTGCCTGTTGACGACCCAAAAGTAAGATGCCCTGACATCGGTAAGGCGAAAAGAATTCTCAGATGGGAACCTAAAATTTCTTTTGAAGATGGATTAAAGGAAACAATAAAGTATTTCAGGAAATTAAGGGGGCGAAGTGGAAGACGAAATTGATATTGGA
>JAGHAK010000088.1 GCA_021161565.1 Elusimicrobiota bacterium
ATTTTATAACGACAAATCTTGACTTAGAAGAATGGAAAAATGCTTTGAATATTCTTAAACAAATATGGGATGATGAGGAAACAAAAAATCTAATTAAAAAGGAATATTATAGTGCATTCAGTACAAAAATGGATGATAACCTCAAGTTATTAAAATGGTGTTACTTAGTTAAAAGAAAAAAGATACCGATAGAGAAACTAATAGAAGAGGAAGCAAAGACATATTCCCCAGAATATGAAAAGGAGAGAGGAAAATTACTGGCAGCTTATATTAAATCTGAGATAGAAAGAAGAAATAGGGAAAAGGAAATACGTATGCAAAGATGGAAATCAGCTATTGAATATCTGAGAGGAAAAGTTAAAAGAGAAGAATAAACTGTTAAAAATACAAGCAAGCTGACAACTAAAATTATGGAGTAGTTCGAGAGAATTAAAAGAGCCGGAAGGAAAGAGGAATTATTGTGGGTATAAGAAGGTTAAATTTGGGCTACTTGAAAAAAGCAAAGAAGGTTGAACTTCCGACGATAAAGCGGTATAATAAAGCATAATAAAGGGGTTGAAATTGCACGGGAAACGCGGGGAACCCCGCAAAAAGCGTGCAATTTCGACAGAAAAAAGTCGGAGGGATAGAGATGTACCGGAAAAAAGATAAAAAAACACAGGAGTTATTCAAAGATTTGATGCCATGGGGCGGAAAATTAAACAAGAACAACCGCTGGCTGCGGCTGGAGAAACTGATTCCGTGGGAAGAGTTGGAAGTTGAATACGGCAAATGCTTTTCGGAAAACAGAGGACGTCCGGGACTGGACAGCCAGTTGGTGATAGGAGTAATCTGCATAAAACACATGCTGAAATTGAGCGATGAAGATGCTGTGGAACAGGTTCTGGAGAATCCGTATATGCAGGCGTTCTGCGGTCTGGAAAGTTTCGCGACAGAAACATTATTCAATGACAGCAGTTTATCGAAGCTGCGCAAACGGCTCGGGAGGGACTATTTCCGGCAATTGGAAAATAAAGTTTTGGAAGTGTTGAAAAAAAGAAAAATAATCAAAGCGAGAGGAGTGATGGTCGATGCGACGGTGTTTCCAAGCAATATAAAACATCCGAACGATATTGGCTTATTGAACGACGTCAGAGAATGGCTCGTGAAGGAAATAAAAAAAATCAGCAAACAGTTGGGGAAATGGACGAGGACGAGATGCCGGACGGCGAGAAAACAATATCTAAATTTTTCAAAAAGGAAAAAGAAAACGGAAAAAGTCATACGAGAAACGATGAAACAAATGCTGCAGCACGTGCGGAGAAATAAGAAGCAGCTGATAAAACTGATAGCGGAGTTGAGAATAAAGGGAGAAGAGGTAAAAAAAGTTATTCACAGGCAAATTGGAAAGATCAAAATAATCCTCGAACAGCAGTGGGACATGTACCGTCGGAGAAGCCACAATGTTAAAGACAGAATTGTAAGTTATTCACAACCGGAAGTCAGACCGATGGTACGAGGAAAGGCGGGAAAGCCTGTTGAGTTCGGGCCGAAAGCGGAACTAAGTCTGGTTGACGGATATTTGTTATTGGACTGGCTGTCATTTGATAATTTTAACGAAGCGAATAAACTGGGAGAAAGCATAGCGAAGTATGAGGAGAGGTTTGAAACGAAGCCGGGAAAAATGATAGGCGACGGGATTTATGGGAATCGCGATAATAGAAATCTTTTGAAGGCGGAGGGAATCCGGGCGGCGTTAAAGCCGTTGGGACGGAAAGCAAAGACGGAAGAATATCAGAAAGAGAAACGCTGGATAAAAAAACAGCAGAGAATCAGGAATCGGATTGAGGGATTTATAGGACACGCGAAAGAGCATTTCGGACTGGATAGAATACGCTATAAGATTGACGGTGGAACTGAGATATGGGTAAGGATGGGATTACTGGCTATGAACCTGGATACGGCACTGAAAAGGGTGTGATAAACACGGAAAAAGTTAGGGAAAAAAGATAAGAGGGAAAAGGGTCTGATGAAAAAGTTATCGCAGGAAAAAGTATTTTTTGAAAATCAAAATCGAAATGTTTTTTCAGTTGACCCAAAATAGGTTCGAACAGCGTTTAATAACTGCGACCAGATGCAACTTTCCCCACCTTCAGAATTTTTCGCGGGTCTGCGAAGCAGACCCGAAAATTTTTCAGATAAATCTCAATCTCCCGTTTGGTGGAGCATATTACAACAGGCTCGAACCTATTTTGAGCAAGAATCAAATAATGAATAGATTTGCTCCATACCTCCACAAATGAATTATATAAACTCTGATAAAGAAATCAAGGTCATTGTGGCTAAGTGAAAAGAAATTTTTAATCTCTAAATAATACCCTCTCCCTTGATAGGGAGAGGTCAAGGAGAGAGTAGATTATTTCCTTATGCTTGCAAGGCTCGGCACCATCTCCTGCCTCGCACTTGCTCGCATGAACGGTCGCTCGTCTGCCTCGCACATTTTCCGCTCGGCAATCTCGCTCCCTTTGTCCAGCCGCCACATCGGCAATAAAATTGCCTCTGTTTACCGACAATTTCTGCAAAAATATATAACAAAAAATTTCCGTCATCGGCAGTCGCCCCATTTTATTTGGGAATGAAACTTTTGTTGCCTCTGTGATGCTCATATCCACCCACCACACCATAACAAAAAATTTATTTCTCGCTATTCCTCTGGATCGCAGAGATAGGTTGCCTGTCTCCAACCTGTCTTTACGATTTGTATTATTGAACTGTGGAACTGCTTCAGCATTTCCAGAACAATTTTTGAGAGGCACAGACTAAATGCTGACAGACTGGAACCTCTTTTGTATATATTCATTTGTATTCACATTTTGTTTTGTCAGTTTTATCAGCCCACAGGATTGCAAAAAGAAAATGATTTATGTAAAATATTAAATTAAAAATGAGTGATTTAAACAAAATATTAAGGTACTATTATGATG
>JAGHAK010000028.1 GCA_021161565.1 Elusimicrobiota bacterium
ATGTTATTGCCTCCGAACTTGCGAATGGGAATTCTCCCGCAGCAAAATTCGCCGACAAAATAAAAAAAGCGCCCAGAAAGATTCTTCCCAACCGTAAAATCATTTACCAATCACCATTCCTTGTCCTCGAATTGCCTGTTGCCCGGCTGAATCGTTTCCGCGAATTTTTTGAGCGCCTTTGTAAAGCACTCCATAGACGCGAAAAGAAGGCCTGCCCCAACCTGCCCTATGCCGGCTTCTTTGTGGGCAATTCCCGTATTTATAAACGGGGCGGTTTGTTTGGCCACTATTTTTATTATGTCGAAACCGAGAGGCGTTCCCCTGAAATTGAAATAGGGAATCTGAAAATTGCGCGATTCCCCCCAGCAGATTTCATACATTTTCTTTGTGTATCTCATAGCGTCTTCCGGAGTGCCTCCGACGAACTTCACAATCGCCGGCGCGGAAGCCATAGCGTTGGCGCCGATGCCCGCCGTCTCCGAAATTGTCGAATCCCCAAGGTCGGGGTTTGCGTCCTCCTCATCGAAACCTGCAAAATAAAGACCCTTTGGCATACCAGCGGGAGCGGTGAACCATTCGTCTCCTGTGGCCGAAACCCTTATTCCGATATCGGTTCCGTTCCTCGCCATTGCCCAGACAAGCGAACAGTAGGGAATGTTTGCTATCGCATCCGCTGTCGATTTGCAGGCAGCCATTGAAAGGTTGAGATAAGTGTGGGGATTTTCCGAGATAAAATCCGTTATCTCTTTAATCAGCGTCTTGGAAACGGCGCTTTCCAGAAACAACGGAAGAAGTTCCTTCAAAAACATATTCGTCGCCGCGACATTTCTGTTATGGCATTCGTCGCCCATCATCAGGGCCTGAGAGGTTATCGCTTTTATATCTATGCCTTCTGTTTTTTTCACCACTTCCGAAAGAGTCGGCGCAAGGACTTCCTCCATCCATTTTAGGCGCTTCAACACATCGTCGGAATTTGCCCCGAAACGCAGAACTTTTCCCAGTCCTTCGTTAAGGGTGCAGAAAGCGCGGTTGCCGAAGGCTTTATTTTCGACGACATAAACCCACATCGAATAGGAAACGACCCCTGCCATTGGTCCGACGGCGCTGTGGTGATGGCAGGGAGAAAATTCTATATCCCCGCTTTCAACAATTTTTTCAGCCTCTTGCAGATTTTTGGCGAGCCCTTCGTAAACGAGAGCGCCGAGAACCGCGCCCTTAACGGGTCCGCACATTCTCTCCCATTCAATAGGTGGGCCGGCGTGAAGAATGAGGTTTTTTTTCATGCCCGGAATCACATCCCCAGCACGGGCGACATCCACAAGAAAAGGCCTCGATTCATTCAACATTTTCAGCGCTTTGTCATTCGCCTCTTTGACTTTTTCCGAAAATGTTGAGATTTTTGTAAGAGTTTTTATCATCTCCTCATCGCCGCCGGCAGGAGGAGAAAATTTCGCGTTCAGAACATCCGCTCCCTGTTTTTTCAAAGTATTATAAAACCATTCAAGGCCCAAATTGATTATTCTTTCGTTTTCGAACATAATCCCCCCTTCACCCGTTTATTTTTTCCCGCCGATTTTTTCAGATATTTTATTCTTGCCAGACAGAATTCCCGAGCGTCTGTCTTTTTTATCCTGCTCCATCTGTTCTTTTCTCTTCCGTAAAGTTTTTTCAGAAAATTCCCGCCGACAGCATGCCATTTTCTCTCTTTTTCCCGGACGAAATTTTGAAAATCGGTGGGAACATTCCATTTTCGGCGGTAAATTTCCTCCGCCGAAATTCCACTGCGTGAAAGTTGCTTCCAGTAATCCAAAACATCTTCGAAATGTTTTCTCCAATTGAAAGCCCTCGCTCCGACATCGTAAATGACACATCTTTCGAAAAGAGCCGCGGTCGTCTGGCTCATTTCAAATTCCGGCGCCAGAAGCGCGTCTTTCTTCACGAGGTCGGTTCCCGGAATTCCGAACGGGAAAGTTTTCTTTTCCCCTACGAGATTAAAACGACCTTCGAGATAAAAAACCGCCGCGGAAAATTTTCTGTTTCTCTTCCTGAACTTCTCGCAGTATTCGGAAATTATCTTCTCCGCGTAAGGTGTGCCAATCGTGAAAAAGACAAAATTCTCGAATTTTCCGCGCGTTTCCCCGAGGAGATAATCAAACCCGTTTTTTAGCGTTGTGCCGGTGGCGATAACATCGGCGGCAATAATCGTTTTTACCCCTTCAAGAGCGAATTTTCTGTACTGGTCGTGTTTTATCATCCATCTGCCGCCCTTTTTGAATCTCTGCGAAGTCATAAAAGAGGCGTTAATTCTCGAAAAACCGAAAGCGCCGTAAAAAAGTTCCAGAAGACCGAAATTGAGGCCACCGCGCAGGAAATGAAGAACTGAAATTTCTCCGTCGCGGAACCTCGAAAAAAACTTTCGCCCGAAGGAAGACGATAATAAATTTTCCAGACCTTTCCGCAGATTCGAAACATATTCGAAACCGCAAATTTCGGGCTTGTTCAAAATTTCGGCAGTTTCGTCCGTCGAGACAACAAATCTTTCGACCGAAACCCGCGGCGCGATTCTGTAAACGGAAACTTTCGGGTTTCTGAAAATTTTTTGCAGTCTCTCCATTAAAACACCACTTCCTTCGCCGCGAGAACTGCCTGACGGTTTGTCGGAAAAACAAAAACGCCGGTGTCTTCAAATTTCTTCTTCTGCTGCGCGTAATCCTGCGGGTCGGCATCCGTACCTGTTATGGAAGTTATGAACACAATTTCCGGATTTATTTTTTTCGCTTCCGCCACAGCCCCGGCAAGTTCGCCGGCAGGGTCGGGATGACATCCCCAGCCGAGAGCGCAATCGAGAAGAATAACTCCCACGTCAGGGTTTCTCGCTTCGGCGACGATTCTCTGGTTTCTCAGGGTAAAATCCATCATCGGATGCGGATACCCGCGGGTGAATTCGTCCTCACCCATATCCACAAGGCAGTGCCCCTCGCTTTTGAAGGGATTTTTCATTTTTCTGCTTTTATCTATCGGCGTATTCGAATAAATTTCGAAATTTCTTAGAATGTAAAGCGCCTCGTAATTGAGCGTGCCACCGGAATAAAGACCGCGTAAAAATTTTCCGCCGATTTTTTTCAAATTCACATCCTCTTTGGCAACCTCGACTCTTTCGTCAAACAGGCGGCAGGCTTTCAACGCGGCATCTTCCAGAGTCGAAGCGAAAGAAATGTTTTCGAAATCTTTCAGTTCCAGAGTCAGAAAATTTATGACATACTTCTTTTTGCTGTTCTTCGCTTTCTCTATTATCTCGGCCGCGACCGCCTCGTCGGGAGGTTTTGAAATTATTACAACCGCTTCGGTTTCGGAATCGGTTTCGAAAAAATCAAGAGCCTGTTTCATCGAAATCGCTCCGACCTCCTTTTTTATGTCTCTTCCTCCAACGCCAATCGCCTGCGAAATTCCGAAACCGAGTTTGTGAATTATCGTCGTCACTTCCTGAATTCCTGAACCCGACGCACCAACGATTCCGATGTTTCCCTTCCGCACGACATTGGCAAAACCGAGACCTTTGCCGTTTATTATTGAAGTGCCGCAGTCGGGCCCCATAAAAAGAACATTTTTTTCTTTCGCGAGATTTTTCAGAAAAATTTCGTCTTCCAGAGAAACATTATCGCTGAAGACCATAACATTCTTCCCCTTTCTTATCGCTTTTTCCGCCTCGGCGCGCACATACCAACCGGGAATCGAAATAAGAATAAGGGAAGCGTCGCTGTCGAGCGCTTCATCAAAATTTTTTATTTCACCCTCGGACTTTTCCGCAGGAACCGCCGCGGCAAGCGCCGACTTGAATTCCTTAAACATTTCCGCCGCTGCTGATTCATCATTGGTTTTCACCGCGAAAATCAGATCGGATGAGGCTGCGGATTTTCCCCCGTCCGAAAGAAGCCCAAGACTTGACAGAAGTTCGAGATTCTGCGGAGTCGCCATCACGGCGGAAACATCCTTCACCCCGAATTTTTTTCTTACGACATTCGCCGCATTCATCAAAACGACCGAATCGTTATAACTTTCCTTCACGACAAAATTTTTAACAGCCATTTTTAATTGTCCTCCCTTTCACTCGAACAGTAGTAAGATCATCCATCTTCTCCCGAGTTCACTTCTTCAATCCCAGACCGTTTAGAATGCCCATTGCCGTCGCGACACCGGAAGTTTGCCCATAGTCGAGAATCGAAAGGTCGCCGTCTTTCAGGAAATTTATGATGTTCCGTGAGAAATTTCCTCTGACGGCATTCACCAGAAAATGCCTGCCCAGTTCGGTCGTCCGGGAAAAATCAAAATCGGATTTTATTCCTTCGCCTCTGACTTTTTTTGCCGCGATAAAACCGACGAGAAAATCGTCGCCCAGAGGGGTGAGTCCTTCGCCGGCGCCGACCAGTTTCTCATATTTTCCGGCCTGGATGATACTCTCGATTTCCGCCTTAAACAAAATTTCCATTTTCCGCCAGATTTTCGAAACGATCTGCGCGCAGTATTCGGGAATGTGCGTTTTTTCAGGAAGTTTCAGTTCGATGGCAACGCCTGCAAAAATTTCGGCTGATAAAATTTTTTTATCTTTGATTTCAGCAAAGACATTTTCTCTCACAACTATCCCCAACGGCACAAGTTGGTTGGGATTCTTCAGAAAAGTTACGATTTGTCCGCGGGAAGTGCTAAAATAGCAGGAATTTTTATAACTTTTTTTCAGGGACAGTTCTTTCAGATTGATTTTCCCGATATTAGAATCATAAGCAACTGTTTCAATAAGCATTCGGTTTTTTAGCCTGAATTATTCCTCGCAAAATGCGGAATGAATAATTCACCCTTCGGGCCGCTCCCGATTTTATTGGGGGCGGGGCTAACCCCGCCCTTTCTTGAAAGTTTCCTCGTATATATACATTTTTTTATTTCACATTCCATCATACCACATCAACCGAAATGGCGGTTTTCTCCATTTACAGGTTAGCAAATTTCCCTCCTTCCAGCAAATTCTACTCTCCGATGATTTTTATCAAAACTCTTTTCTTTCTTCTGCCGTCGAATTCGCCATAAAAAATCTGCTCCCACGGACCGAGGTCGAGACGACCGCCTGTTATGGCGACAACGACTTCCCTCCCCATAACCTGACGTTTGAGATGCGCGTCGCCGTTGTCCTCGCCGGTGCGGTTGTGCCTGTAACCGGAAAGAGGTTCGTGGGGAGCCAGTTTTTCGAGCCATTTGTCATAGTCGGAAATCAAACCGCTTTCGTCATCGTTTATGTAAACGCTTGCTGTAATGTGCATCGCGTTTACAAGACACAAGCCTTCCTTAACTCCACTTTCCTTAACGGCGGATGCAACTTTTTCTGTGATTTTACTACTGAGAGCAGAAAATGTTTCACACTTTGGAGGCTCAGATTTGGATTGGATGCAAGGCGCGACGAACGCAGTCCCGCTGTAAGCGGGATAAGCGAGGAGCAACGAAGCAGACGGCCAAATATGAGCCTCCCCGAAGGGGCTGGCCGCTTTTTGGCTCCAACTGCGTCGCTCGTCGCTCACATATCACTGCTGATATGCTCACTTCTCGCTCCTTGTTTCGCTCAAAAATCACCTCAGCCAAAGTGTA
>JAGHAK010000005.1 GCA_021161565.1 Elusimicrobiota bacterium
CTTGCGGGAAAAGGCCGCCCATTCAGGTTAAGAAAAAATGATAAATATGTAATAGAAGGTTATGACAAAAAAATGAATGTAAAATCGAGGGCGATTATAAGAATGGGTTGAAGATGTCAACCATTTCGCTCAAACCGGTTTTTCGAAAAGTTTTTGCTCCTTTTGTCGTGGCGGTTGCCGCGTTTGCCATAGCCGCCGTGTTTTTTTTTCTCGCGGTCAATTTTTTTCTTAAACCCTATATTCTTAGCAAACTTTCCGGATATCTGAAAAGCGAGGTAAACTGCTCGTTTATCTGGTTTCGTTTCGACGACGGATTCCGCGCCGTGTGCCGGAATGTTTCGGCAAGGAACAGATTCGGAAAATTTCTCTCCGCGGAACTGGCCGTTGTTCCAATTGACCTTTCGGGCGTCAGACAAAGAGAGATTTCGTTTGGAAAGATTCTGATTGTCAATTCTGTGATCCGCGTCGAAAAAATGAAAAAAGGTTTTAATATTTCGGATTTGCTCGCTTCTGTTTCGAAATCTTCCGGGAAAAAACCGAAGATAAAACTGCGCGTTTCAGCAATTTCGTTTGTGAAAAGCGAAATCTATTTTGGGAAAGGAACTTCCGGGGAAATGATGCATTTCAGTTCCGCAGATTTCAACATTCTTCTAAATCAGCCGGGGACCAAAATATTTTTTACTTCCGCCTACGGACGGAAACCCTTTACTGTTGTGGCGCATCGTCTCATCGATTGGCGCATTTCTGCCAGAAACAAAAATATTCCCGTTTCCCGAATCCTCGATATTTTCGATATTAAGGCGAAAATCGAGGGCTTTGTCGATGTGGATATGGTTTACAAAGGCAATTTTTCGAAAAAAAATGTTTTGAATGGAAATGTTTTCTTGCGAGATTTCAAAACAGGGCTGATTTCGGGCAGCGGCCAGATTTTTGTGAAAGAGAACAAATTTTTCGCTGAATTGTCCGGCAGTGACGGCAAATTTTCAGCGTCGGGAATTTTTAACGCAGGGACATTTCTTTTTCAAAACGCCTTTCTGAAACTGCCGGAAGTTTCTGCCGAATTTGCCGGAAGTCTGTCGGGCGACGAATTTTCCGTCGAGGGGCAGTTTGAGGATTTAAAAATGAAAAACAAACTTTTCAGCGGCGTTTTGTCTGGAGAAATTCGGGCTTCGGGATCTCTGCTCCGGTTGAATAAAGTCTCTGCGGACCTCGCTATCACCGCGGCGGAAGGGTCCTTTTCGAAACTTTCTTTTCTTTACAATGTTCTCCAGACTCTTGATGTTTTTAATTTTCTTCTCGGGAAATTCCCGAAATACAAGGACAATTTCCCTGTTGATAGGATTACCGGCCGGGTGGTAAAAGACGCTTCGTTCGTGAAAATTTCGGATGTTCTTGTCGAGAATAGTGTTTCGAGAACGAGTGTTGACGGGGATATTGATTTGGAGAAAAATTCTCTCGATTTGATTATAGGTTTTCAGGCGCAGAAGTTTGTAAACGATGTGATTTCGAAAATTCCGCTTGTGGGGTATGTGCTCCTCGGAAAGACAAAATCTCTGATACCGATATTTGTCAGGGTTAGCGGGTCTGTTTCAAAACCGTCTATAAGCCCGCTTCCCGCAAAAACGATTGGCGGTCCCATCGTAGGAATTGTCGAAAGGACTTTTAAAATTCCTTTTAAAATTTTCAAATCGTTCGGAGGTAAAAAATGAAAGCAGGGGTTATTTTTATAGGAAGCGAACTTTTGAAGGGGCACAGAAATTCGGATGCCGAATATCTTGGCGCCCGATTCGACGATGCTGGAATCGAAAGCGAATTTTATGTCGTTGCGGATAAGTCGGACGAAATCGTCGAGATTCTCAATTTTGCTTTTTTAAGAAACGATTTTCTAATAACGGTTGGCGGCCTCGGTCCCACCTTTGACGATAAAACCGTGGATGCGGTTTGCGCTTTCATCGGGAAGAAAAGGGTGCTGGACAAAAAAACTCTCCAGAATGTCGCGGACTACTATATAAACAGGGGGATAGATGTTCCCAAAATAGCGGAGCGTCAGGCCTATGTAATAGAAGGGGCGACGGTTATCCAGAATGAAACAGGCACGGCTCCCGCGCAGATTGTCAAGTTCAAAAATTCCGAAATAATTCTTCTTCCCGGCCCCCCCAGAGAATTGAAATCGTTTTTCGAGAAGAAAATTTTTCCCAGAATAAAGAAGAAAATTCCAGGAGTCTTTTACCGCAAAAAGCGATTTCATCTGATAGGGCTTACCGAGGCGGAGGCAGCCGCGAGAATATCTCCGGTGGTGAGCGTCGAAAAATATTCGGGGCTTTCGGCCGAGTTTTCGATTCTCGCGCATCAGCCCGTGGTAGATGTTTCGTTTCGCATAAGCGGCCGTGATGAGATTCTTGTCAACGAAAGAGAGCATCTTCTTGAAAAGGAGATGCGCGCCGCGCTGGGGGATTACATTTTCGGTTTCGATGGCGAAACGCTCGCATATGTTTGCGGCAGACAACTTTCGAAGAAGGGAAAAACTCTTTCATCGGCTGAATCCTGCACTGGCGGGGAGATAGCCGATATGATAACTGATGTGAAAGGAGCGTCTCTTTTTTTCGAACTCGGGGTTGTTGTCTACACTAAAGAGGAAAAGAGGAAAGTCCTCGGCATTCCATCCGCAGAAATACAAAAACACGGGGTCGTTTCAGAAAGAATCGCGGCGCTGATGGCGGAATCGGTTTTGAAAATGTCAGGTTCGGATTACGGCATCTCGACGACAGGAGTGGCGGGGCCAGGAGATTCGGAAGGAGTAGCCCAGGGAACGGTTTATATAGGAATAGCATCCGCATCTGGTACGTCCGTCAGAAAGTTTGTATTTTCGGGAACGAGAAAAGAAGTGAAGAAAATAGCTTCATTGACCGCGCTGGACTGTCTGAGGAGAAAACTGAAATGACGGATGAGGTTGATATTTTGATGGACGAAGCGGGTTGCTCCCGCAGAGTCGCCGAAAGAATTTTGACGCTTTATGGAAATAACCTGAACCTCGCTTTCAACTGGGTAGCCTCGAAACACAGGAATATCATTATTTTCAAAATCAAGTTCGCCACTAAGGGGACTTTCAGCAGCGGTCTCCTCTTTTTGGCGCTTAACGCTTCGGCCAAAAAACTTCTGCGCGCTGCTGTTACAATCAGCCAGAATCCGTACATCTATTACACGGAACTTTCGAGCCCCTGGCGGGATTTTGAAAATATGATTTACACGCACCGTCTCGGCGAGGACATTGTCCACGATAAGACCGTGAATGTCGCTCAACGAGTCCGCGGTTTTTTTCAGGATGACGAGAATGTATCCTTTTACAGAATTTTCAACGGTCCGGATAGAAACGAAATTTCTAAAATTCTCGGCGTTATTCTGCGCAAAATTCTTGACGAGGACATTTTTTTCGAATTTTCGAGAGAGCGCGCCACCCTTCTGGAATGGCGCGGCGTTGTCTCCGGCGAAAAGAACCCTGCGCCGCATTTGTCTGCTCGGGGGCTTGGAATAGAACTGAAAATGGAAGTCGTCAGGGGAAAGAAGTTTCTCTTTTTTGGCAAATCGGCAAAGCCGGTCGAGAAAATCCGCGAAGGGGATTTCGTTCTGGCTAAAATTTCCGACAGCAGGGAAATCGCGCAGTATCTCGCCCGTCTGATAGGAATTTCCGCCACGGATGAGATTCCCGTGGGTCTTGAAAAAAAGGAAAAGGAAAAGTTGGGCTATCGGCTCGTTTTTCAGCTCGGCGGTATGACGAAAGGGGTCGCTTTCGTTCCCTTTGGCACATTCCTTAAAATTTCCCGCGCAATGGATTGACAGGCATTTTTTATTAAGTTAAAATGAGTATATTTTGGAGGATAAGATGAGGGAAAAAATTCATCCGGATTATAAGATTGTGAAAGTATCCTGCACCTGCGGAAATGTTTTTTACACGCGTTCCACAATTGGCAGAGATATCAAACTCGAGATATGTTCGGCCTGCCATCCTTTTTTTACAGGCAAACAGAAACTCATAGATACCGTCGGCAGTTTAAGCAGATTTCAGAAGCGCTACGAAAAGACGGGAGGGAAAACCGTTCGTCGAAAGCCGAAAGTCAAGGCGAAAAAAGAAACGCCAAAGAAAAAATTGGTTGCAAAAAATAAAAAGCAAAAAACCGCCGACGAAGACGAAGAATAGATATCTTTTGTTTTGGACGAGAAGTATCTTAAAATCATTTCCGATTACAGGGCAATTGAAAATAGACTGAAAAAAGGGTTTGACCCGGAGGCTTCCCGGGAATACAAAAAATTAAAACCTCTTTATGACAGAGTTGTGTCTCTCCGCAAAACAGAGGAAGAGATAAAAGGCCTTTCCGCGCTGAAAGACGACCCCGAACTGCGCGAACTTTATGAAGAGGAGATGGTAAAACTCCACATCAGAGCGGAAACAATAAAAAAACAGATAGACCGCGAGATTTTAAAAAACCCGTTCGAAGGCAGACCCATAATTGTCGAAATCAGAGCAGGCACCGGCGGCGATGAGGCAGGAATTTTCGCCGCGGACCTTTTCAGAATGTATCAGAAAATGGCTGAAAAGAGAGACATCAAAATTGAAATTTTTTCGATACATTCCACCGATATGGGCGGCGTGAAAGAGGTCATATTCGAGGCGTCTGGTGAGAAGGCATTTTATTATTTCAGGTTCGAAGGAGGTGTTCACAGGGTTCAGCGCGTGCCTGTCACGGAATCGGGCGGGCGAATTCACACTTCGGCCGCGAGCGTTGCGGTGTTTCCCGAGCCGGAGAAGAAAGAAATCCAGATAAATCCCGCCGATTTGAGAATCGATACTTTCAGAGCATCGGGCAAAGGCGGCCAGCATGTCAACAAAACCGATTCCGCTGTCCGCATAACTCACATTCCAACGGGAATTGTCGCATCCTGCCAGGACGAACGCTCCCAGACGCAGAACAAGCAGAAAGCAATGAAGATTCTTCTTTCCCGCCTTTATGAAAAACAGGTTTCCGACGCGCAGGGTAGGCTTAAAGATATTCGAAGGAGCCAGATAGGCGGCGCGGACAGAAGCGAAAAAATCAGAACCTACAATTTCCCGCAGAACAGAGTTACCGACCACAGGATAAAGTTTACCAGTTACGACCTCGATGATTTTATGGATGGCGAAATCGATGAAATGACAGAGAATCTCTGGGCGCAGTTGGGATGAGAATAAAGGACTGCTTCCGCAGCCTCCGCGGCGAATTTCCTGAAATCTGCGGCGAGGATTTTGAATATATTTTCGCAAAAACCGCTGGTTTGGATTACGGAGTGGCATTTGTTTCCGACGGGGACATCTCTTCCGAAAAAATTTCGGAAATCAAGGAAAAACTGGAAGAGAGAAAAACAGGCAAGCCTGTCGAGTACATTTTCAAATCCGCGCGGTTTATGGGTTTCGATTTTGAAATAAGCGAAGGAATTTTTATTCCCCGAAACGCCACGGAAATTCTTGTCGGCGAGGTGTTGAAGGAGGTTGAGGACGCTTTCCGCCTCGCGGATGTGGGCTGCGGCTCGGGAGTTATTGGGATTGTTCTGGCGAAGATGAAAAAATTAGAGGTTTTCGCGACGGATATAGATGAAAGGGCGGTTGAATTGACAAAGAAGAATGCTGATCGCCTTGGCGTTTTGGTCGAGGCGGTCAGGGGCGACCTTTTCGAAAAACTTTCGGGAAAATTTGATATAATTGTGAGCAATCCGCCTTATGTGAGCGAAGGGGATGTTTTGCCGGAGGAGGTTTTGCGGGAAAATGAAATCTCTCTTTTTTCAGGTGGTGAAGGTCTTGACTGCATAAGAAGAATCGTTGCTGAAAGCGGCGAGTATTTAAAGTCCGGCGGATTTCTTTTTCTTGAAATTGGCTTTGGTCAATCGGACAAAGTTAAGGATCTTATGAAGGAAAACGATTTTTGCGAAGTTCGAGATATCCGGGATCTTTCCGGAATTCCGAGAGTTATCAGGGGGAGATTTGCCGGATAGAGTCGCAAGGTGCGGTTTCACTTCGTCGCTTGCCGGCAGGATAAAAATAAGCGGCTCGAAAAATGCTGCGCTTCCTGTTCTTGTAGCCACTCTCCTTACGGACGAAGACTGCCTTATAGAAAATGTTCCCGCTCTCGAAGATATTTTTTCGATTTTTCATCTCCTTAAGGTTCTTGGGAAAAAAGTTCGGTTTTCGGGCAATACGGCGAAAATAACGGGAAAATTAAAATCGGGCGATCTCCCTGAGCGCGTGGTCAGGAAATTGCGCGCGTCGGTTCTTGTTATTGGACCTGTTCTCGCGAGAATAGGCTACGGATCGTTTTCGGTTCCCGGAGGTTGCGCCATAGGCGAGCGCCCGATAGACCTTCATCTGGAAGGCTTCAGAAAAATGAAAGCCGAATTTGAAATTGCCGGCGGCAGAATGAATTTCAAGAAGAGAAAATTGCATTCGACGACGATAAAATTGAGGTTTCCTTCTGTCGGAGCCACGGAAAATATTCTTATGGCTGCGGCTGGAACGCCGGGTGTTACGAAAATAATAAATGCGGCGAAGGAGCCTGAAATAACAGCGCTTTGCGATTTCCTTTCGCAAATGGGAGCGAAGATAAAAATCGAAGGCAATACGCTGCTTGTGAATGGTAAAGATAGACTTTCGGGCTGCCGGTTTGGCGTGATTCCCGACAGAATAGAGGCGGGTACTTTTCTGATAGCCGTCTCGGCGGTGGGAGGAGAAGTCGAGTTGGAGAACGCGGAAGATAGACATCTGAGAAATGTTGTTAAAAAACTCGCCTTAAGCGGCGCAAAAATCGTTAAATGCGGAAATTTGATTAAAATAAAATCGCCGCGCATTCCGAAATCCGTTTCGGTGGAAACCGCGCCTTATCCGGGATTTCCCACCGATTTGCAGCCCTTATGGGCGGTTTATATGTTGAAGGCGGAGAAAGCCGCGGAGATAAAGGAAAAAGTTTTTCCGACGAGATTTATGTATATAGACGAACTGAAACGCCTTGGCGCAAGGATGCGACTTCGGGGAAATGTTCTGAAAGTCGGTAAATCGTCGCTTTCGGGAGCGCATCTTCTCGCATGCGACTTGCGCGCCGCGGCGGCAATGGTGGTAGCCGGCCTTATGGCGCGGGGGGAGACGACGGTCGGCAACCTTTTCCACCTTTTCAGAGGTTATGAAAATTTTTTCGAGAAGTTGAAATCTCTCGGCGCAAATGTTTCAATAAAGTAGCGAATAGAGATTAGAGGATAGAGGAAAGATGAAGAATAAAAGTTTGACTGATGTTGTTTTGCAGATTGTCGAGAAAGTGAGAAGGCGTGGAGACAGAGCTCTTTTTGATTTTGAAAAGAAATTCAATGGAATTTCTATAAATAAAAAG
>JAGHAK010000056.1 GCA_021161565.1 Elusimicrobiota bacterium
CTTTTCAACTTTTCGCTTTTCAACTTTTCACTTTTCTTCTTTTCACTTTTCTTCTTTTCACCATGACCCGCTGGCGCCGCCGCCACCGGATATTCCTCCTCCGAAACCGCCGAAGCCGCCGAAACCGCCTCCTGAAAAACCGCCGAAGCCCCCGCTTCCTCCTCCGATAAAAAAGAGCGGGAAAAGCCAAAACCTCCCGAATATAAAGAACAGGAAAAGCAGACTTAAAAGAATTTCAAACGGGCTTTTTCTCTTTTTCTGCCTCTGTATCCGAACGTTTTCAGGATCGGACCATTTTACGCCGAGACCAGCAGAAACATCCTGCGCGATTATGGTAGCGCCGGCGACGATTCCGGTCGAATAATCGCCTTTTTTGAAGTAGGGGATTATGTAGTTTCTTATTATGTCGCCTGCCTTCGCGTCATTCAGGACGCCTTCGAGTCCATAGCCGACTTCGATCCTTACCTTTCTTTCGGACGGAGCCACGAGAAGAAGAACGCCGTTGTCTTTTTCTTTTTTGCCGATCCCCCATTTCTCGAAAATGTCCACAGCGAATTCTTCGATCGATTTGCCGTTGAGATTTTTCACGGTGAGAACCGCCAGCTCCGCGTTTGTGAGTTTTTCAAGTTGTCCGCATACCGCTTCTGCTGCGGCTTTCGCCTGAGGCGACATTATCTCCGCATAGTCGTTGACAAAACCGCGCGGGGAAAGGGAAAACAATGTCGCAGGCAGGAACAGCGCAAGAAGGGCGATGCTTTTGTTTTTCAAATTTTTTTACCGAATATTTTGGCGATTTCCCCAATTTTTTTCGCCATTGCGGAAAAGGTCGGAATGTCAATTGTTTGAGCCGCGTCGGAAAGAGCGTTCAATGGGTCTGTGTGGATTTCGACGATTATTCCGTCCGCTCCTGCCGCCACGGCGGCGTAAGCCATTGAAGGCACATAATCTCTGTTTCCCGTCGAATGGGAAGGGTCGACGATTACTGGAAGGTGAGTTTCTTTTTTCAGCACAGAAACCGCGCTGATATCGAGCGTGAAACGGGTTTCCTGCGAAAAAGTTCTTATCCCCCGTTCGCACAAAACGACATTTTTGTTTCCGCCGCTCATTATGTATTCGGCTGCCATTAAGAGTTCGGTGACGGTCGCGGACATTCCCCGTTTGAGAAGAACGGGTTTTCTGGATTTCCCTATTTCTTTCAGCAGATTGAAGTTCTGCATATTCCGCGCCCCAATCTGGAACATATCCGCGTATTTGTCCACGAGTTCAATTTGCGAGATTTCCATAACTTCGGTTACGATTTTCAATCCTGTTATTTTTTTCGCTTCCAAGAGATATTTCAGCCCTTCCGCGCCGAGTCCCTGAAACGAATAAGGAGAAGTTCGCGGTTTGAACGCCCCGCCCCGAAGAATTTTCGCTCCGTGTTTTTTCGCTTTCCTGGCGATTGCCAGCAGCTGAGGCCTGCTTTCGACGGAGCAGGGCCCCGCGATTATCACGAAATTTTTTCCGCCGATTTTTACGCCGTCTATGTTTATGACGCTGTCTTTCGACTGAATCTGCCTGCTGGCGAGTTTGTAAGGTTTTGATATCTGCGCGATTGATCGGACAGCAGGGTCGGACTCGAAAAATTCCCGAAGAAGGATAGCGTTTTCGCCGATTACGCCGATGGTTGTGTCTTTTGCGCCACGCGAAATGTGGGCTCTGAAGCCGAATGACTTGATTTTTTTCTCGACTCGTCTTATTTCGCTTTTTGATACGCCCCGTTTCAGCGTTAGAATCATTTTGCCCTCCTCACTTTTTTCAGGCAGTCGATAAAGAATTTGTTTTCGGATGGCTTCCCGACTGTGACCCGGATATATTTGGGCAATTCGTATTCATCCATTGCCCGCACAATGACGCCCATTTCAAGAAGTTTCTTAAACACCTTTTTTCCGTTTCCGACTTTTACAAGCAGAAAATTCGTCTGCGATGGGACGAATTCGAATCCCGCTTTTCTCAGATTCTTTTCCAGCAGTTTCTTTGCGGACAGAATTTTTTCGGCGGTTTTTTTTGCGTAGTTCGTTTCATTCACCGCCGCCATGGCCGCCGCCTGAGAGATAAGAGTTGTGTTAAAAGGCGGTCTTATCCGTTCGAGAGTTTCGCAGATTTTTTCGGAAGCCACGGCAAACCCGACTCGCAGTCCCGCCATTCCATAGATTTTCGAAAAAGTCCGCATAATGATGATGTTTTTGCCTTTCCTGAAAAATTCCATTGCCGAGGCATAATCGTCCGCCCTCGCGAAATCTATGTAAGCCTCGTCGAAAACGGGAATAGTCCGCAGTTTTTTCTCTTCGAGAATTTCAAGCATCTTTTCCACTTCCGCCTTTGTGTTGTAAGTTCCCGTCGGATTGCTGGGATTTGCCACAAAAAGAAATTTGTCTTTTTTGCCTGCCACCTCAGCCATTGCTTTCAGGTTGTGTTTGAAATTTCTCATCCTTACAATTTTTGTCTTTGCCCCCATCAGCCTCGCCGCCATTTCGTAACGGATGAAAGAATGTCTCGAAACGACAATTCTGTCTTCAGATTCGAGGTATGCCTTGGCGAGAAGTTCTATTATTTCGTCGGCTCCGCTTCCGACGACGATATTTTTTTCGCCGACTTCCAGCCGTTCCGCTATCGCTTTTTTGACTCTGGATGCGTTCGAATCTGGATACCGGTTGACGGCGCCCGCGAGGTTTTTTATTTTTTTTATGACATTTTCGGGCGGCAGATAAGGATTCTCGTTGGAAGCGAGTTTCACAACTTTCTTGAGTTTGTAGATTCTTTTTATCTCCTCGATGGGTCTTCCCGCCACATAGGGGGCGAAATTTTTTATGGCTTTTCGGGGTTTTATCATAACGGCTCGAATTTTTTAGCCGGGTAGGAACCCAGAATTTTTATCGTGTCGCAGAATTTTGCCAGTTGGTCCACTGCTTCCCTTATTTTTTTCTGGTGTATGTGTCCATCGCAGTCGACGAAAAAGAAATACTCCCACGCCTTTTTCTTCGACGGGCGTGATTCGATTTTCGTCAGGTTTATCTTGTTTTTCTTAAAAGGAGCGAGCGAGTCGTGGAGGGCGCCTGGTCTGTCTTTGAGCGAGAAGAGAATCGAAGTTTTGTCTTTTCCCGAAGGATTCGGCATCGTTTTGCCGAGCACGAGAAAGCGGGTGTAGTTTTCCGGGATATCCTCGATGTGATCTTCCAGAACCGGCACATCATAGATTTGCGCTGCGAATTTGGAGGCAATAGCCGCTGACGATTTTTCCTTTTTCGCTTGGGCTACCGCGGCCGAGGTGCTGGAAACTTCTTTCTTTTCGGCGCGCGGCAGGTTTTTTGCGACAAAGTCGCGGCATTGTCCGAATACGGAAGAGTGGGAATAGATTTTTTTTATTTTGTCTTTTTCGCCTGCTTCGGAAATAAGGCAGTGCGAAATGGCGAGAAAATCCTCGTTTACTATTTTCAGTCGCGAGTTTATGAACATGTCGAGGGTGTGATTGACCATTCCTTCCGTCGAGTTTTCAATCGGCACGACTCCGTAATCGCATCTGTCGGTTTCTATTTCTTCGAAAACTTCGGCAATCGATTCAGCAGGCGCGTATACGCAGAATTTGCCGAAAATTTTCATCGCCGCCTGATGAGTAAAAGTCGCTTTAGGCCCGAGATAGGAAATTTTCAGAGTTTTCTGAATGTTGCGGCAGGAAGATATGATGTTTCTGAAAACATATTCGATTATTCTGCTGTCGTCTTTTCCCGCTAACTTTTTCAGCCTGCGGATTATTTCTTCTTCTCTGGCGGGTTTGTAAATATCGGCGCCTTTTTCTTTTTTGAGTTTCGCTATTTCCCGCGCGAGAGAAATTCTCTTTCTGAGAAATTTTAGAATTTCCCTGTCGCAGGAATCGATTTTTTTCCTTATTTCGTCCAGTTTTGCCATTATTCCTCCTCCATTTCGTCCCATGAAGGAATGTCGGTTTCGTCTTTTATCCCGAAAATATGATAGAAATTTTCGCTCACTCTGAAAAGCCGCGGTTTGCCGGGAACATTTTTTCTGCCGCTCGTTTTTATGAGAGAGTTTTTCAGAAGAGTCGCGATTGGCCCCTGCGAATCGATGCCCCGTATGGCGTTTATTTCGGCTTTTGTGACGGGCTGTTTGTAGAGGATTATAGACAGAACTTCCGCCGCGGATTTCGAAAGTTTGAGATTTCCTTTCCACGGATAGAGTTTCAGAACATAATCGGCGTATTCGGGTTTTGTCGAAAACTGCCACCCGCCGCCTATTTCCTCAAGAATGATGCCGTGATTCGAATTCCATTCGTTTTGAAGACATTCCGCCGCCTCGGCGATTTGTTTCTCGCTTGCGCCCGTCAGTTCCGCGAGTTTCCGCTTTTTGACGGTTTTTCCGCTTATGAAAAGAATGGCTTCTATGTGTTTTTTAAGTTCTTCAGTTTCCATGGTTCGCCTCTTGTCTTTTCGCCCTCGCTGCGGTATTTCTTGAAATGATTATTTCCGAAAACGGTTTTTTCTGGTTTATGCTGATTTCCCGTTTGAGCGCGAGGTTCAGCACCGCCAGCAGCAGGACGGCAATGTAAAGCCGCCGGGGATTCGCCGCCGCCAGTTCCGAAAACCTCACATGGGGATGATTCTTTATTCTGTCGGAAAGTTCTTTCAGAACATCTTCGAGATAAATTTCCGGGCCTGTTACCGTTTCGAACAAATTTTTTTTATCTTTTATCATTCCGGCGAAAATTTCGGCGAGGTCGAAAACGCTGAAATTCGGTTTTTTGGCCACCTCTATTTTGAAAGGCTCGTCTCTCCTCAAAAAAAACTTTCTGCCGCGGAATTTTTCGAGAAGCAGTTCTCCTGATTTTTTTATTTTTTCCCATTCGGCAAGACGGTCTTCCAAAAGAGTTTTTTCTTCCACAGCCTCTTGATATTCCTCCGTTTCCTTGGGCAGCATCAGCGATGATTTTATTTTTAAAAGCAGAGTCGCCATAGACAGAAATTCGCCCGCCGCATCGGGCGGAATGGGGCTGGCGAGAATGTATTCGAGAAACTGCGAGGTTATTCTCGATATTTCGATATCGTAGATGTCCATATTGTTGTTTTTGACAAGCCATAGAAGCAGGTCGAGAGGTCCCTCGAAAACGGGAAGTTTAACAAAATAACCGTTCATATTTTCACCGCTTCTCTTACCTCTGCCATTGTTTTTTCGGCGACAGTTTTTGCCTTTTCGCCGCCCTTTTTCAGGATTTCATCGATATCCGCGCCGCTTATTTTTTCCCGTTTTTCCTGAATGGGATCGAGAATTTCAGCCATTTTTTCCGAAAGCGCTTTTTTGCATTCCACGCATCCGATTTTCGCTTTTTCGCACTGCATTTTTATTTCCGTCGCTTTCTCTTTTGCTGCCGCTTTCCAGTACTGAAATACGCTGCAGACTTCGGGATGTCCTTTGTCTGAGGGATGGATTCTCGCAGGGTCGGTGACGAGCCGTTTTATTTTCTTCTCCAGGATTTTTCCTCTGTCGGCGAGAGTTATGGCGTTTCCGTAACTTTTGGACATTTTCCGCCCGTCCGTTCCCGCCAGTTTGGGAGCCTCCGCGAGAATAGCCTTTGGCTCGGGAAAGAGTTTTCCGTAAAAGTGGTTGAATCTCCGCGCTATTTCCCTTGTTATTTCAAGGTGAGGCAACTGGTCTTCCCCGACAGGCACGAAACCGGCTTTATAAATGAGAATATCCGCCGCCTGAAGAACGGGATAGCCAAGGAAGCCGAAAGTGTTCAGGTCGTGATTTTTTATTTCGTTTTTCATTTCCTTGTATGTGGGGCATCTTTCGAGCCATCCAAGCGGGGTAATCATGGAAAAAACGAGGAAGAGTTCGCAATGCGCGGCGACTTCGCTCTGTTTGAAAACACAGGATTTTTCCGGGTCGATTCCGCAGGCGATCCAGTCAGCGACCATATCCCGAATGGAGTCTTTTATCCGCGAGGTGTCGTCATACTGCGTTGTCATCGCGTGCCAGTCGGCGACCATATAAAAGGTTTCATATTCGTTCTGGAGTTTCACCCAGTTTTCGAGCGCTCCAAAAAGATGCCCGAGGTGCATGGCCCCAGTCGGTCTCATTCCCGATAAGATTCTTCCTTTTTTCATCCCGCCATCGCAAGCCCTAAAAGAAGTCCGGTGAGAAATTCCACAATTCTGAAAATAATGGGCCAGAAAACCCATAGAAGAATAAGGGTGAAAAAGGGTCCAACCCGCACAATGCGCTCATATTTATAAGCCTTGTCATAGGGAAGAATAGCCGACAGGATTCTTGACCCGTCGAGCGGCGGCACAGGCACAAGATTGAAAACCGCCAGCAGAATGTTTATGAAAATTCCGTATTGAAGCAGTTTTACGACCAGCGAAAAGGAGAACAAAGCGCCGGAAATTCTCAAAACAGCGACCGCGGCGGTCGAAGCAATTGCGAGCGCGATGTTGGCAAGCGGTCCTGCTGCGGCGACTTTTGCGAAGTCCTGCCGGGGATTTACGAAATTGTAGGGATTCACCGGCACGGGTTTAGCCCATCCTATGAGAAAAGGCGAGCCTATGACATAGAGAATAAGCGGCAGGATTATCGTGCCAAACGGGTCGATATGCGGTGCAGGGTTGAGCGTCAGCCTGCCGGAATAATAAGCGGTGTCGTCGCCGAGCGCCTTCGCCGCGTAACCGTGGCTCACCTCGTGAATAATCACGGAAAAAAACAAAACAACAAGATAAAGCAATCCAATCATAATGCGTATTATAGCAATAAACTTTCGGTATGAAAATACGAAGTCTTTTTGTATAATCTTCCAATGAAAGTTTTTTTGAGAGTTTTGCTTCTCGTTGTGGTTGTGTCTGTTGGCGTTTTTCTTTTCATTCCTTCGCGGAAAATCGATTCCAAAATAGGGGATGTCATATCCGAAAATTTCTCAAAAAGAGATATTTCGTTCAAATACAAAAACGTTTCGACGGATTATTTCAGGGTTGTCTCCTTTTCCGGCGTTTCGTTTGCTTCCTGCGGCAGGGTTCTGTGTTTTGAAAAGGCGGATTTCTATTTTTCTCCGTTTTTTATTTTCAGCGGAAAGCCCAAATTGCGGAAAATTTGGTTATCCGGCGGAAGATTCAAGGCGTCTTTTGCGGAACTTGCCTCTTTGGCGGAATTTTTTCCCCCGCAAGTCGGCTCTGGCGGTTTTCCAACGATTTCTTTTTCCGGAATTTTTTTGGATATTCCTGACCTCGGCAGAGTTTTTTCCCTTTCTGGGAAACTGAAAAAGCGCGGCTTCAAAATTTTTTCCGCATCGGATTCATTCGCCGCGAAACTTGTCTGCCGCCGGAAAAGCGGCGGTTATTTATTTGACTTGTCGGTTAAAAATTTGGATTTTGCCGAAAGAGTTCTAAACAGCAGATTTTTTTCCGCAGGGTCTTTTAGCGGAGCGGTTCGCGGGTTTTATGACGGGAGCAAATTATCACTAATCGAGGTTTCAGGCGGTCTTTCCGGAGTTTCCGGCGAATTGCCCGGCGGATGGTTCGTGAAAAATTTGTCCTGCCGCCTGAAGGCGCGGAAGGGAAAATTCTTCTTCGAAAATATCGCTGCTTCGCTCAATGGGCTGAATGTTTCGGGCGCCGGTTCGGCTGGTTCCGTTTTCAAAAGCCCTTTTCTGAAATGCCGGCTAAAAGTTTCGGGAGATATTGTCCGTCAGGGAGTGTTTTTCCGCGGCATTGACGGCAGCGCGGAAATCGCCGGCTCGGCGAAAAATCCCGTAATTCGGTTTTCCGGAAAAGTAAAAAACCTCGGCAAAGGCGGCGCAAGTTTCATCGATTGTTTTGTGAAAGCCTCTTATAATGACCGCAACAGCCGGAAAATTTCCATCGCTGAGGCAACCGGAAAAATCGCGGGATTCGCCGTATCCGCCCGCGGCGTTGGCGGAAAGGATTTTTCCTTTAAGGGAAACGTAAAAAAAAGTTTCGCCGCCGGAAATTACAAAGCCGACTTTTATTCCGATTTTGTTTCATCGTCAGGGGTAATAACGGCGTCCCCTGTGATAGAACTGACTTTGAAGGATGGTTCAAAAGAGCATTTTTCGGGAAAAGCGAAAATTGGCAGGGAGGAAATTTCTTATGCTTTTTCCGACTCCCACGGCAAAGAGGTCGCTTCCGGTTTAATCAGAAAAAAGGCTGATGTTTATGAAATACCGTATTTTGTTTTTTCCCGGAGATGCGGATTTCTGAGACTGGCTTCAGGCAGAGCCGAGTTCTCGCCGGACATCGCGAAACTGACCGCGGCAGTAGATTTGAAGATTTCCTCTTTTACTTTGTCCGGCGGGTTGAATCTCAGTTTTGGCAAAAAACTTCTTAAAATTTCCTATTCTGGAGGAGAGGCAGGGGAGATCAGGGGAAACTTCAGCCAGAATTTCAATTTTGAAAACAATCCGTTCAAAATTTCCGTCTATACTCCGGAAGTGATTTTCTCGGCGAGGGGCGAAAAGGAAGAATCGGGCTTTTCCGGTGTCTTTGAGGTTTTTCGCTCGTCTCCGCCCGGGCGTCCGCCGCTCGTTTCGTCGCGGTTCTTTGCGGACTCAAAAGGCATTAAATTCGGGAATATAAAAGCGGGAAAGTTTTTTTCAGGTTCGTTTGACTTATCCGAAAAGATTGCTGCGGTCATAAAACTGAAAAAATATCCTGTTGATTTTTACGGCAGCCGAACGGATCTGTCAGGCAGGCTGGAGATATCCGGGAAAAAAATAAAAGGCGCTTTTTCAGCCGGCTCCAGTTCCTTTCCTGTGAAGGGTATTATTCGCTCGGCGCGAGCGAAAGGCGTTTCTTTCTCGATTACGAGCCCCGGAAAATTTTCGGGCGACTGTTCGGCGGAATTTTCCGATTTTTCCATTGGGAAAATTCTGCTTCCGCGCTTCAAAATTTTGCTTTCTGGCGGTGAAGTCAATCTGAAAAATTCTTTTTTCAGCCTGAAAAATTTGTCTGGCAAAATCGCCGCCGAGATAAGGGATGTGTCCGCAGGTCCTTTCAAACTTTTTGGCAACGGTTATTTCGATATCCGCGCAAGCAGCGCGGTTTTTGTGTCCGCGAGATTCGAAAACGCATTTCTGAATGGTCTTTATCTTCCCGCGGTTTTTGCCGCCCGAATCGAAGACGGCTCAGTCAATCTGATAAAGTCGCCGTCTTCTCCGGTTACGGTTGCCGGAAACATCTCCCGCGCCGGCGGCAGATTGATTTTTTACGACGAAGGCGAGAGGTTTTCGGTTGAAATTTCCACAAGCGGAAAAGTCGAGATGCAGTCGGACGCTGTTTCAGTTCAAAAAATTTTCAGGCTGATGAATGTGGATTTGCCCGTTTTTGGAAAAGTTAAAATCGGAGTTTCAAAAAACGAGGAAACGGTCGTGTCCTTCTCCTCTCCCCGGGTTTTTATAGGGTCTTTTATCGGCGCCTTCGGCAAAATAAAAATAACGCCGGAAATTGTGTCGCCGGATTTATATGTGGTCTCCGCCTCTGGCAGGGCGGATGTCAAGGGTTTTCTCGCCCGTTCGCCGGGCAATGTAAACAATCTTGCCGTTTCAGCGAAGGGATTTAATGTGCCTTCGGTGGTTTTCCCCGCCGGCGAAATAAGGAATTTTTCCGCGGATATGAGTGCTTTTGCAGGCGGCACATACGAAGTTCCGGAATTCAAACTGAATGGGAATTTCTCGGGGGATTTTTTCCCGAAGAACTATCCCGATAAAATTTCCTTTGATATCGCAATGGCTTCCAGGGAAGGCAAAATAGTTCTTGACGGTGTTGGATTTGTGGAAAAGAAAAGATTTTCCTTTTCAGGCGAAATATCCGTGTCGGCTGGAAAGGTAGGCCCGTGGCGGTTGTCGTTCTTGTTTCCCTCTTCCGGCGTGCCTGTCGTGGTTCCGCGTCTTTTGATTGAAAGAAAGAGCGCTCTGAAGTATTTTCTCGGCAGGAAAGCCTCTTACGGCGAGGTTTCCGGCGGTCTGGACATTTCGTCCGACGGAGAAAAAACGGTTATCAAGGGCTCCTTGAAAATAAGAAATGCCAAATTTTCATACAGAAGGAAACTGTTTGAAGTTGGAAGAAAAGGGCATATCGGCCTGGATTTGACTCTTGATTTTGACAAAAATGTCGAATGGATTTCGGACAGGTTTCGCGCTGAGATATTCGGCAGGCTCAGCATAAAGGGCCCGCCTCTTCTGGTGAACGGGACGATTTCGACGCACAGGGGCGAAATGAAATATCTTGGAAAAATTTTGAATGTCGAGTACGCGCAAGTGGAATTTGCGAACAACAAACCCTTTCTCACTCTTTCCGCCACGGCTGATGTTGTGCGGAAAAATCCCAATCCGCCTTTTGACGAAATCAATGATACGATTGCCGTCGATGTGAAGCATTCCCCGCTCGATTCGCTGAAAATAGACCTCGAATCAAAAAATATCCGCGCAGGTTCTCCTGACGAAGTCTATGAAATATTTCTCGGAAAGCCAGCCGGCGCCAGCGATATGGAGTTTATGAAAAAGGAACTTGCCAGAATTGTGGATTCTTCGGTGATAAGTCCGATATTGTCGGATGCTTTCGCGCAGGCGGGAATCGCCGATGATGTGAGAGTATCCCTCTCTGCGGCTCAGAAAATTTCGCAGACGGGTGGCAAGCTGGACGCCCTCGACCTCGCTGACAAAATGAACTTATATTTGGGCAAATCATTTGGTAAAATGTATTTGGGCTATAATATGGAATTTATGAAGGATGTGTCGAAACTTGATTTGAGATACGGATTCGAAGTTATGTATCGCATGAGGGGCGGAAATATCCTCAAGGCAATTTACCGTCCCGACGAAGGCGGTCAGGGC
>JAGHAK010000016.1 GCA_021161565.1 Elusimicrobiota bacterium
CATCAGAAACTCCTGTTTACAAAATACATCGGATTGAGCGGCTTTCCCCAGCGTCTGACTTCGTAATGGACATGGGGCCCCGTGGTCATGCCTGTCATGCCGACCGATGCGATTATCTGTCCTCTCTTTATTTTCTGCCCCTGTTTCACAAAAACCTGGTCGCAATGGCCGTAGAAAGTCGTATAACCCATTCTGTGGGATAAAACGACCGCTTTGCCCAGATTCCCGGCCCAGCCGGCAAAAACGACCCTGCCGTCCGCCGTCGCTCTTATGGGCGTGCCTTTCAAATTCGCTATGTCAAGCCCGCGATGAAATTCCGGTTTGCCGGTTATGGGATGCGTTCTCCAGGCGAAACCGCTGGTGAGCCGCCCGAACAGAGGCCATATCGCCGGCGTCGCCCTCGCGATAAGGCGCTGTTCTTTCAGGTATTGGGATATTTCCTTAAAGTTCACTTTCGCCTGCCAGCCCGAGGCGTAAAGTTCCTCAAGATTTAAATCCGCCACTTTCTCAGCGTCGAAAGGCGAAGTTCCAAACAGAATTTTCGAAAGCCTGATTTCCTGAAGTTTCGAAGGGCCTCCGGCCGCGGAATACTCGATAACTTTCGATTTTTTACCAAGCGCAAGAAGCCCTCTCAGCCTTGTGTTCAAATCCTGCGTGTCCTTTACGAGATCAAGCGAATTGGCGAATTTTCTGCTGAAACTGACAACTTCCTGTTTGAGTTTTTTGTTCGCGCTGACAACACTGGCGTTTTCAACTCTGTTGGAAAGAAGATAAACGGAAAGCGAGACCCCCGCGAACCAGACGAAAAATATAAAAAAAATTCCAAAATATGAGAGATTTATTTGAATGCCCCCACTACCGCTGTGGGGAAGAAACATTATCGTCAGCCGCTTTTTTGGCACATAAAACTTTTTTCTTCCGGTTTTGGGCATTTTTTATTTTACTTCTTTCACATTCAAAAAGCAACACTTTTAAGCGCATAGATAAAATAATTCTGCCTGTGTCCGATTTTGCGCCTATATCCTTTTCGCCTTTTTTTCTTGAAAGAAATCAGTTTTTTCCCTTTTTTTCTTTCAATGAATTCAAGTTCCGCGGAAGCATTCTCCAAAAAAGGATTTCCCATTCTGATGTCATCTCCTTTTTTTATGAGAAGCACCTTGTCGATTTTTTCCATACCTTCGGCATCAAGCAAAATTCTGTCGCCCTGACGGGCGAAATGCTGTTTTCCGCCCGCTTCAAAAACGACGAAATCAAAATCTTTATCACCCACTTTCATCCCCCTCTTTAAGGCGGTGGGGTTTGTCCCCGTATGTCCCCAGCCGTTTATTCTATTCCTTAAATCCCGTTCCGGCGGGTATCAGCCGGCCGACAATTATATTTTCCTTCAAGCCCTCCAGATAATCCTCCGCCGCCTTTACCGCGCTTTCGGAAAGAACTCTCGTTGTTTCCTGAAAAGACGCCGCAGAAATGAAAGACCTGCTCTGGAGCGCCGCTTTTGTTATGCCGAGAAGCATCGGCTCGAAAGTGGCTTTCTTCTTGCCTTTTCCGAGTTTCTCGTTGACTTTTCCCACTTCAAATTTGCTGACCTGCTCGCCTCTCACAAAAGATGTGTCGCCCGGGTCGACAATTCTCACATTCGAAAGCATCTGCTTTATCACAACCTCGATGTGCTTGTCATTTATCTTAACGCCCTGAAGCCGATAGACGCCCTGAACCTCGTCGAGAAGATGCGTCTGAACGCCTTTTTCGCCCTGAACCTTCAAAATATCGTGCGGGTCAATCGCTCCGTCAGTGAGCGGGTCCCCCACATTCACCTCGTCGCCGGTGTAGACAATAAGGTGTTTCCCGTGCGGAATAGGATATTGCCGCGGATTGCCGTTCGGCGGTTTCACTGTGACAATCATCTCACCTTTTTCGCCCTGACTTATTTCGACCGCGCCGGAAATCTCGCTGATTACAGCCGCTTTTTTGGGACGGCGCGCCTCAAAAAGTTCCGTAACCCTCGGAAGACCGCCGGTGATGTCTTTGATTTTCGTTATTTCCTGGGGAATTTTCGCGACAATATCGCCCTGTTCCACCTTCGCGCCGTTTGAAACAATGATGTGCGTGTCCGGCGGAAGCGGATACGACTCAACTTTTCCTTTATCCGAAACAATATTTATCTGAGGCTTGTATTTCTGCATCTGATACGAAAGAACGATTCTTTCGAGGAGACCAGTTTCCTTGGACAGGTCTTCCCTGATTGTGACGCCGGAGATAATATCTTTCCACCTGACCGTTCCCGATTTTGTCGAAATCAGGGGCATTTCCCGGGGATTCCACTGGGCGATGAGTTCGCCGCGGCGGACTTTTCTTCCGGTTTCAAACGAAATTTCAGCGCCGTAGGGAATTCTGTAAGTCTGGGGCACGAGTTTTTTCGAATGGCGGAAAATCATTTTCGCGTTCTTGCTGATTACAATCAGTTTGTTTTCCCTGTTTTTGAGCGTTCTGAGATTTTCAAACTCTATACCGCCGTCTCCTGGCGCGCGCAATTCCGAAGATTCCATAATTCTTCCGGCAATTCCTCCGACATGGAAAGTTCTCAGGGTCAGCTGCGTCCCGGGTTCCCCGATTGACTGCGCGGCGATGATTCCGACCGCTTCGCCCTTCTGGACGAGTTTGCCTGTTGAAAGGTCGACGCCATAGCACTTCGCGCAGACGCCTTTCTCCGCCTGACAGGTCAAAACCGACCTTATTTTTACGGAAGTGAATCCTGCTTGCTCGATTTTTTTGGCTATTTCCGGTGTAATAACCTCGCCTTCCTTTATTATAATTTCGTCCGTGATCGGACTGACAATATTATCAATGACAACCCTGCCGACAATTCTTTCGGAAAGAGGCTCGACGATATTCTGACCCTCCCTCAATGCTGAAACCGTTATGCCGTTGACGGAATGGCAGTCGTCCATTGTGATTGTCACATCCTGAGAAACATCTATCAGTTTTCTCGACAAATACCCCGCTTCGGAAGTCTTCAAAGCTGTGTCGGAAAGACCTTTTCTTCCGCCGTGCGTCGAAATAAAATATTCAGGAACTGTGAGACCTTCTCTGAAATTTGAAATAACAGGCGTTTCAACGACCTCTCCCATTTCACCTGTTACCTTTTTCTGGGGTCTCGCCATCATCCCGCGCATAGCAACAAGCTGCCTTACCTGAGCGCGGGAACCGCGGGCACCTGAAGACGCCATTATGTAAAGCGAATTAAATCGCGGCTCGCCTGGTTTGTAAGGCTCCTTCTCCTGCCGCGACATTCCACTGAAAACCGCGTCGGCAAGACGGTCGGATGTGTCCTGCCAGAGAGAAACGATTTTGTTGTATCTCTCCTTTTTGCTCATTATGCCGGCTCTGTAACTCTTCTCTAACTTCCCTATCGTTGTTTTCGCGGTCGCGATTATTCTGTCCTTTTCTTCGCACTGAATCAAATCCTCCACACAAATCGAACAGCCGGAAATAGTAGCGTAGTGGAATCCAAGATTTTTTAGTCTGTCGAGAAACTTTGCAAGCTCGCTTCGGGAATGCTTTCCGTTCACCCGCATTATGAGGTCATGCAGTTTTCCCTTTGTCATTTCTTCGTTAATCCAGCCTATTCCTTCGGGAATTATGGAATTGAATATTATTCTCCCTGCGGTCGTGAAATCCGTCCAGCCCGCAGGCCCAATAATCTTTCCGTGGGCGTCCTTCTCGCTTATTTTGTTTATTCCTCCGACTTTTATCCTTGCGTGCAGGTCAATCGCTCCGAACTGATAGGCGACAATTGCCTCATTTTTGTCCTTAAAAATTTTCCCCTCGCCTTTTTCTCCGGATTTCAGTTTCGTCAGATACGCTATTCCAAGAACAATGTCCTGAGAAGGGGAATCGAGCATATTTCCGCTGGCGGGAGTGAAAAGATTTTTCGTCGATATCAGAAGCGACATCGCCTCCATTCTCGCCTCCGGCGTAAGAGGAACATGAAGCGCCATCTGGTCGCCGTCGAAATCGGCGTTGAACGGCGGACAAACGAGAGGATGAAGTTGTACGGCGTTTCCCTCCACCAGAACCGGATAAAAAGCCTGAATGCTGAGGCGGTGAAGCGTGGGCGCGCGGTTTAATAAAACAGGATACACCTTCATAATTTTTTCGAGAATGTCGAAAACAAGCCCCGGCTCTTCTCTGATTACCCTGTTGGCATCTCTTATCTGGTTTGCCAGCCCCTGCCGGCGCAATTCCTTTATTATAAAAGGCTTGAAAAGTTCGACAGCCATAAATTTCGGCACGCCGCACTGGTCTATTCTCAACTGGGGTCCTACGACAATCACGGCTCTTCCCGAAAAATCCACTCTTTTTCCAAGAAGATTCTGCCTGAATCTCCCCCTCTTGCCCTTCATAATATCGGCAAGCGATTTGAGAGGACGACCGTTGGACGATAAAACCGTCTTTCCCCTGATGCCGTTTTCGATAAGTGCGTCAATCGCCTCCTGAAGCAGACGCTTTTCATTGTTCACAACGACTTCCGGCGCCTTCAGTTCCTTTATGTGCCTCAGCCGGTTGTTTCTGTTTATGATTCGTCTGTAAAGATCGTTCAGGTCAGAGGAAGCGAATCTGCCGCTTTCCAGAGGAACGAGCGGCCGAAGACCTGGAGGCATAATGGGAAGCACGGTCATAACCATCCATTCCGGCTTGTTTCCCGAATAATAAAAACTTTCGACGATTTTCAGATGCTTGTCAAGACGCGAAATTCCGACTGCGGATGTTTCTGTCTTTAGCTTCTTCCTCAATTCCTTCAATCTCGCCTCAAGATCAACCTCCTTAAGGAGACGTCTCACCGCGCCAGCGCCGATACCGGCCTTGAACCTCGTTCCGTAAAGTTTTTTCAGTCTGGCGTAATCGTCAATCGAAAGCAGCTGTTTCTTTTTAAGCGGAGTCGTGCCTGGATCGGTAACGACATAATTGGCATAATAGACGACTTTTTCGAGATCCGTCACTTTCATTCCAAGTAGAACGCCTATCCTCGAAGGAGTTTTTCTCAGAAACCACACATGCGCGATGGGAACAGCCAGTTCTATGTGTCCCATTCTGTGCCTGCGGACTTCGGATTCGGTCACCTCCACGCCGCACCTTTCGCAGATAATCCCCGCGTGTTTTCTAAACTTGTACTTCCCGCACTGACACTCATAATCCTTTGTGGGTCCGAAAATCGCCTCGCAGAAGAGACCGTCCCTCTCGGGTCGGAAAGTTCTGTAATTTATCGTGTCGCCCTTCTTGACTTCTCCGTATGACCATTTCCTTATTGTCTGCGGAGACGCGAGGGAAATCTTTATTCCGTCAAAATTCGAAAAATCAAGGTCATCTTTTTGCTTTCTTTTCATTTTTAGACCCCTTCTTTTTTATCAATTCGATTTTAAAACCCATCGACTGAAGTTCTCTGACAAGAACCTGGAACGATTGAGGAGTGCCTGGCCGCATAAAAGAATCGTCCTTCGACGCTTCTTTCTTTTCCTTGTCCAAAGCGGCGGTTTTATCGTCCCCTATTATCATTTCGAGAAGCCTCTGGCGGCTTTTCACATCATCGCTTTTTATCGTGAGAAATTCTCGCAGAAGATTTGCCGCACCGTAGCCCTCAATCGCCCAGACTTCCATTTCGCCGAAACGCTGGCCGCCCATAAGCGACTTTCCGCCGACAGGCTGACGGGTAACCATCGAGTAATGCCCCGTCGAACGGGCGTGAATTTTGTCCTCCGCCATATGAGCAAGCTTCATTACGTACGCGTATCCCACGGTGGCTTTCTCCATCAGAGGGTCGCCTGTTCTGCCGTCATAAAGGGTGTGCGAACCTGAAAAAGGCAAACCTGCCTTCGCGAGATTTTCCGCAATCTGTTCCTCGTATTTTGGACTGTTGAAGGAAGGGCAGATAAATCTCACATTCTGTTTTTTAGCCGCAAAACCCAAAATCGTCTCCAAAATCTGACCGATGTTCATTCTCGAAGGAACGCTCAACGGACTCAGCATCATATCTACGGGCGTGCCGTCCTCCAAAAACGGCATATCCTCCTGAGGAAGAATCATCGACACGACGCCCTTGTTTCCGTGCCTTCCCGCGATTTTGTCGCCGATCGCTATTTTTCTCCTTGAGGCAATATAGATTTTTACTTTTTTGTAAACCCCCGGCGGAAGGTCAACATTTCCTTTCACATCTTTCAATTCTTCAACCCGCTTTCCCTTTATCAGATTCTCCTCAAAAGCATAAAGTTCTTTGATTTTCACAACGGCCTCTTTGTGGTGGGCAACCGAGATTTTTTTATCCTTCAGTTTCCTGTCAAGAGCCCTTATCTCGGACGCTCTCATAGACCGCAACTCAGCAAGAAGTTTTTTGTATTTTTCCGTAACGACATTTACCCGTTTCGCCCTTTGCGCTTTGGATAACTTCGATTTCCTCTCAAGAATTTCAACTCCGATGACTGTTCCCCTCACGCCCGGAGGAACTTTCAGGGAAACATCCTTGAAACGTCTTCCTTTCTCTCCAAAAATGCTTCTCAGCAAAACTTCGTGCGGAACATAAGTTTCTGCTTCGGGAACAACCTTTCCAACAAGAATGTCTCCGGGCTCGACATACGTTCCCTCGGCGACAACACCATCCGAATCGAGGTTGGCAATCTGCGACGGAGCCACTCCCGGAATATCGCGGGTAATTTCTTCCGCTCTTTCTCCGGCGATCCCGCCGTGGACCTCAACCTCGTGCCGGGTGATGTGAACGGATGTGAAAACATCGTCAATCACGAGCCTTTCGCTCATCACAACGGCATCCTCATAATTGAAACCCTCCCACGAAACAAACGCGACAAGAACATTTTTCCCAAGCGCGAGATTTCCGTCGCTGGTGGCAGAACCCTTCGTGAGAGGCGTCCCTTTTCTGACTCGCTGGCCTACGGAAACCTGCGGAGAAAAACTTATGCAGGTGTTCTGATTCGTTCTTTCAAACTTCGGAAGTTCGTAAACCGCATACTCCCCGCTGTCGTTTCTCGCGATAATTCTGTCCGAACAAACGCTAACGATTTCTCCGTCCTCCCGCGCGCACATCACGGCAAAACTCTCTTTTGCGATTTTCTTTTCAAGACCCGTGGCCACCAAAGGAGCCTCCGTAGAGAGAAGAGGCACCGCCTGACGTTGCATATTTGCGCCCATCAGCGCTCTGTTGGCGTCATCGTGTTCTATGAAAGGGATGAGACCCGCGGAAGGCCCCAGAATCTGATTTGCCGAAATGTCTATATACTGAATGTCCTTCGGAGAAGCGAAAATAAAATCATCGCCGCGGCGACACATCACCGAATCATCGAGAATGCGGCCGCTCTCATCTGTCCTGACGGTGGCCGGTGCAATTATATAATTCTCCTCCTCATCCGCATTCATATACACCACTCTGGAAGTGAGAATTCCGTTTTCAACTTTTCGGTAAGGCGTCTCAAGCAGACCGTACTGATTCACCTTGGCATAAATGGCAGGGGACACGATGAGACCTATGTTCTGTCCTTCCGGCGTCTCAATCGGGCAGATTTTTCCATAGTGGGAGTTGTGGACATCTCTGACTTCAAAGCCAGCGCGCTTCCTGTTGAGTCCACCGGGGCCAATCGCTGACAGCCGGCGCTTGTGCGTCAGTTCCGAAATCGGGGATGTCTGATCGAGAAACTGTGACAACTGCGAAGTGGCGAAAAACTTGTTTACCGCGGTGATAATCGACGTGGTGTTTATCAGTTCCTGCGGATTCGTCACATCCTGCTTCATATTCATTCTGTCTCTGACAATTCTCGCCATATTGGTGAGACCGATTTTTATCTGATTCTGCAGAAGTTCCCCCACGGAGCGGATTCTCCTGTTTCCAAGATGGTCTATATCGTCAACCCTTGTCTCGGAACCCTCGTTCAAAGCGATGACAAAATAAACTGCGGCCAATATGTCCTCATAACAGAGTGTTCTTCTCGAAGATGACGGAATTTCGAGTTTCAGCTTTTTGAATACATCCGCCAGGCGGGTGTTTATTTTATATCTACCAACATACGAAAGGTCGTATCTCTTTGTTGTTTTAAAGAGAAGAGTCTCAAAAAACTCTCTGGCTGTCGCTTCGCTTGTGAATTCCTGTATTCTGAGTTTCTTGAAGAATTCCACAATCGCCTGTTTTTTCGATCTGATGCTGTCTCTCTGCAAGGTCTCGATGATTGTCACCGCGCGCTGGCGGGAGGACTCGGCTATCACATAAATCTCGTCAATTTTCGAATCTCTCGCTATTATAATAGTGCCCCTTTCAACCTGCTTGCCCGCTTCCACCAAAATATTTCCTTCTCCGTCTTTTATGGAACGGGCAAGAAAAACCGGCTTTGACGGGTCTTCGTAATTGACTTCGCTGATGGGAACTTTGACGACATCGCAGAATCTTTCGATTATTTCCTCGTTCGATTCCAGACCGAGCGCCCTCAGAAGAACTGTCACAGGAAACTTTTTCCTTCTGTCTATCACCACAAAAAGAGCGTTGTTATAGTCGAATTCCAGTTCCACCCAGGCGCCCCTGTACGGGATAATCCTGCCGTGATACATCTGCCTGCCGTATTTCGTTATCTCGTGAACCTCTCCTTCCTCGAATATAACTCCGGGAGACCTGTGGAGCTGATTGACGATAACCCTGTCATTGCCATTTATGATGAAATTCCCTTTCTGTGTGATGCAGGGAATGTCGCAAAGATTTATCTCTTTTTCAAAGATATTCGGCGCGCCGCCGGAAATTTTGTATTTCTTCAGCCTGAGTCTGACTTTAATCGGAACGGAATAAGTCAACTCCTTTTTTCTTGCGCCGGCTTCCGTGGTGTTCCTCTTTCCGACGCTGTAACTGACATATTCGAGTTCCATTCTCCCGTTTGTGGAAACAATCGGAAAAATGTCCCGAAAAGCACCTTCAAGCCCTATGGGTTTCCTCTCTTCCGGGTTTGTGTCTTCCTGTAGAAATTCTTTATATGACCTTAACTGAATATCCAAGAAGTGGGTTGTCGGAGGAAACTCCCTCGTCCTTACCCTTTCTAATTTTACTTCCCTCATGCTAATTCACAGGTCGCTCCAACTTCCTCCAACTTCGCCTTTATCTGCTCGGCTTTCTCCTTCGGCACCGCTTCCGCCACATTTTTAGGCGGATTGTCAACGAGTTCCTTCGCCTCTTTGAGCCCGAGCGAAGTAAGTTCCCTGACGACTTTAATCACCTGAATTTTCTTATCGCCAGCCGCTTTCAGAACAACATTGAATTCGCTTTTTTCCTCCGCTTCCGCGCCGGAGGCGGCGGAGCCCGCAGCAGCAGCCACAGGAACAGCCATCTGTGCGCTAACCCCGAATTTTTCCTCAATCGCCTTGACAAGGTCGTTGAGTTCCATTACCGTCATCTGCGAAATTGCTTCAAGAATCTCATCTTTGCTTACCGCCATTTTTGCCTCCCAACTGCTCCCGATAAATCGGGGATAATTCAAAATTCAAATCGCCCTCTTGCCAAAAACATATATCTACATCGGCGGGCAGGCAATTTGATAAGGGAAAATCCCCCCTCTCTTTCTCCCCCCTTTTAGGGGGGAGATTAAGTAGGGGGTTCTTTCACCTTTTTCATTTTTCATCCCCCACCTGCACGCAGGTGGGGGATTAACTTTTTATTTGTCATTTTGATTTTTGATTTTTTCATTTTTTATTTCCCTTGTCATTTCGAGCGATAGCGAGAAATCTTTTTTCACTTTTTCACTTTTCAACTTTTTAGCAAACCAAGGGTCTGCGGCTACATTTTTCATTTTTAATTTTTTTCACCGTTCCTAACTTTTATCTTTTTAGGCGAATATCATTTACTGCGTTTTTTTATCCGAATAATTCCTCAGAACAAAAGCGATTTGAGAAAGCAGCGTCTTGCAGACTCTGTGAAAACCGTAAACCGGCGATTTCAGCGCGATCGCGAGGGTGGCAAGCAGCGTCTGTTTGTCCGGTATTTTTGAAATTTCCAAAACATCTTCCCGCCGCAGAATTCTCTCAGGCCTTATGTAGCCGCCTCTCAGTTTGAAACTCTCATTCTCTTTTTCAAAAGAAGTCAGAAGTTTGCAAATTTCGCTTAAACGGTCCACATCGGAGTAAATCACCGCGGTGGGTCCCTCAAAAAAAAGCGAAATGTCCTTCCATTCGGAATCCATAAGCCGCTTGAAAAGACGGTTTTTCACCACCTCCAAAGCGGCGGAATTTCTGCGCAACTGCCGCCGAAGCTCCGTAACATCCCTGACTTTAATGCCCCTGTAATCCGCAAAAAGAAACGCTTCATTTTCCTTGACAAAACCTTCCTTCTGCGAAACCCATTTGATTTTTTCCGATTTTCTTTTCATCGCCCCACCAATTTTTGCGAAATCTTTATACCATTACTTTACAGCACATCTACGGCAACGCCGGGAGACATCGTCGAACTTATCGTGATTTTCTTTATAACATTGCCCGAAATGAAAGGAATTTTCGCGCTTTCCACCGATGCCACCACCGCTCTGACATTAGAGGCCAGGTCTTCTTCGGAAAAAGAAATCTTTCCCGAACCCACATGTATATTTCCGGATGTGTCGATTTTCCACCTGACCAGACCCGATTTGAAGTCTTCAAGCGCCTTCGCAATTTCGAACGTGGCTGTCCCATTTTTGGGAGTGGGCATAAGACCGCGGGGCCCTATGATTCTGGCCACCTTGCTGACATCTCTCATTGAATCGGGTGTTGTCAGCAGAACATCGAAATCTATTTTTCCCTTGGATATTTCTTCTATTATGTCCTCATATCCGACTTTGTCCGCGCCGGCGGACTCGGCCTCTTTCGCCTTGTCGCCTTTCGCGATAACCGCAACTCTGACTTTTTTCCCCGTTCCAGCGGGCAGTTTTACCGTTCCGGAAACATTTTGAGGCACTTTTTTCGTGCTGACATTCAAGCGGATATGGACCTCAACCGTCTCGTCGAATTTCGCTTTTACGAATCCCTTCAGGATTTTTATACCTTCTTCAAGCGGATAAACCTTTCCTCTGTCAAAAGTTTTGGCAGACTGTTCGTATTTTTTTCCTTTCATCCCACACCAACTCCTTCAAATAACCTCACCAGTTAGTCCCCCACCAACTTCTTTGAGAAACCTTTTCATCATATAGTTATCCTTCATTTTTTTGTTTTTCGCCCCACAAAAAATATTTTCAGTTGGTGGGGGATTCTTTTACATCTATCCCCATACTTGCCGCCGTCCCCATAACCTGCTGGCAGGCAGATTCGATGCTGTCGGCGTTCAAGTCGGGGAGCTTCTTCTCGGCAATTTCCCTTACCTGATCCATCGTGAGAGTTCCTTTCTTTTCCTTGTTTGGCACGCCCGAGGCTTTGGCGATTCCCACTGCTTTCTTTATCAGCGCCGAAACGGGAGGAACCTTTGTAATAAAGGTGAAACTCCTGTCTTCGTAAACAGAAATCACCACAGGTATGAGCATACCCGCCTCCTGCGACTTTGTTCTTTCGTTAAACTGCTTGCAAAACTCCATAATGTTTACGCCCTGCTGACCAAGTGCGGGGCCCACCGGCGGCGCGGGGTTTGCAGCCCCTGCCGGAATCTGAAGTTTGATTTCAGCCTTTAATTTTCTCTTTCTCGCCATTATATTTTCTCCACCTGATAAAATCTCAGTTCGACGGGCGTAGAACGTCCGAAAATCGAAACAAGAACCGTAAGTTTGCCCTTCGCCTCATCAACCATATCCACCTCTCCGACAAAATTGGCAAACGGACCGTCCGTGATTCTGACATTGTCGTGTTTCGCGAATCTGACTGAGGGCTTCGGCTTCTCCGCTTCCGATTCCTTGACAAGTTCCTGCAGATACTCAACTTCCTGCGGTTTGACCGTGAAAGGATGCCTGCCCCCGAGAAAACCGCTGACCCCGTTTATGCCGCTTACAAACCAGAAAGTTTCCTCGTCAAGAATCATCTCAAGTATCAGATAGCCCGGAAGAATTTTTCTCGGGCGAATCACCCTTTTCCTCTTTCTTATGTCGACGACTTTTTCCTCTGGAAGAATAACCTGCCTGATTTTGGGCTCAATTCCCGTTTCCCTGTCCGAGGCGATTTTCCCTTCTATATACTGCCGAACTTTTTTCTCCGCGCCGACAAGAGTCTGGACAACATAGAATTTATATTCTTTTTCCATAAATCTCCTCAAATAAAAATTCCGACAATATTCGAAACTACGAAATCAACAAAAAGAACAAAAAAGGAAATAACAAAAACAAGCACAAGCACCACGGCGGTAAAACCGGCAACTTCCCTTTTGCCCGCCCAGGAAATGCGTTTTATCTCCGTCAAAACGCTCCTAAAAAACCGCAAAATTTTTTCCATAGCTATAAAAAGGTTAAACCCAGATTTTTCATTAGAAAAATCTGTCCTTCGGACCGCCCTATCTCTGATAGGGCGGGGTTAACCCCGCCCTTTTTGCAATATCTTTCATTCTTTATTTTCATTTTTTTGTTATTCATAATTTTCCGCATATTTTTTTATTTTTCATCTCAAAAGGGCGGCCCTATGGGCATTTTTTTCAATTCTATTGAAAAAAATGGGTTAAATATTACAAAAAAGTCAGAATTCCTGTCAATAGGCAATTTTTCAAGAATGTTCAGGAGCCGCTTTTATGCTTAAGTTTTCTCTTTACCCACCTGCCGCTGCGTTTTTCCCACTTGGCAAGTTCCCACTTCACCATTTTCACGCCTTTTATCTGAAAAATCTCCCGTTCTATTTTTTTCAAACCCTCGACGACCGAAGCGTCGCTTTTTTCATCGACAGAACCTCCCTTGAAATTCAGTTCCCCCTTTATCAAAACGACATCTTTCACCGTGTTTATCAGAAGTTTCAGCACATTAAGATGATTTTTCGTCAAAATCGCTTTGACCTTGTTATTTATCTCCCAGCCCTTTGCTCCCATTTTACCTCGTTTCTCCCATTCACCATCTACTTTCAATTCGCGAGAGAAGTTGCAACGAAAGGTTCTATTCTATCTTTTCCCATAAACTTTTTCAAGCAGTCGGGAACGGGAACTTCCCCGTTTTCGCCGAAGTTGTTTTCAAGCAGGGCGGCAAAAACCCTCCCGACCGCAACGGAAGACCCGTTGAGAGTGTGGGCGAAAACAATTTCGCCGCTTTTTCTTTTTATCCTCGTGTTTGTTCTTCGCGCCTGAAAATCGCGGCAGTTCGAGCAGGAGGAAACCTCCAGCCAGCGGTTCATTCCCTTTGCCCAGACCTCTATGTCATAGGTTCTGGCGGCCGAAAAACCCATCTCGCCGCTCGAAAGAAGAACGACTCTGTAAATAAAACCCAGTTTTTCCAAAATGCCGCAGACAACGCTCACGAAATTTTTGAGTTTCTCGTCCGATTCTTCCGGTTTGGCAAAACTGAAAATTTCCACTTTGTGAAACTGATGGTTTCTCACAAGCCCTTTCCCGAGTTTGCCCCAGGAACCCGCTTCGCGGCGGAAGCAGGGGGAAAAAATCTGAAAATCAAGAGGCAGTTCGTCCTCCGCGAAAATCTTATCCCTGAAAAGATTTCCGGCGGGAACTTCTCCCGTGGGTATCAAATAGAGATTATCATTCTCCAGTCTGTAAAGGTCATCGGCGAACTTCGGCAACTGGCCCGTTCCGAAAACCGCTTTTTCGTTGACCGCATAAGGAACGCAGATTTGATCGAATCCGCTTTTGGCGTTCTCTTCAATAAAAAAATTTATCAGAGCCATTTCAAGACGAGCGCCGTCACCTTTAAGAAGCGGCCAGAAAGAGGTTGTCATTTTCGATGCGGTTTCGAAATCGACGATTCCAAGCATTTTCCCTATTTCCCAGTGAGGCGGGCCTTTCTCTTCGGGGACTCGCCCGGAAACCTCGATAATTTCGTTTTTGTCTTCGAATCCCTCGGGGACATCATCATCCGGAACATTCGGAATTTCAGAAAGAATCCCGTTCAGTTCCTTCGATACCCGTTTCAGTTCCTCTTCCTTTCGGCGTCTTTCTTCTTTTATTTTTCTGGCGGATTGGGAATCCGAAATTTTTTTCTGCCGGGCGCGAAGGTCTTCCACTATCCGCAGGTTTTCCCGTCGGGATTTGTCAAGGACGACAATCCTGTCTATAACAGACCTCGAAGCGCGCCCTTTCAGACGCCTCGCAAAATCCTCGGGATTTTGCCTGATTTTCTTTATGTCAACCATTTTTAATAATAGCAATTATTCTCATACCCAACAAACCACTCTTACTTGCCTGCCTCGGCAGGCAATCTACTCACTACTTACCACTTGCCACTTACTATTTTTATCCTTTTATCACGCCAAGGGGCACCATTTTCGCCACTTTTTTCGAAATGCCGCTCCTGTCGCAAACCTCGACAACTTCGTCTATTTCCTTATATGCGGCGGGGGCCTCTTCGGCGACAGTTCTCAATTTGTCCGACAGAACGAGAATCCCCTCGTTTTTCAGGCGGCTGACAACGGACTGGCCACTTTCCAGTTTCATTGCCTTTTTCCTCGACATCTCTCTGCCGGCACCATGGCAGGTGGAATAAAATGTCTGCGAAGCCGATTCCTCTCCCACGAGCAAATAAGACGCGGTTCCCATGCTTCCCGGAACAATCACGGGCTGGCCGGTGCTCCTGTATTTCTCGGGAAGTTCCTTCCTGCCTGCGGGGAAAGCCCTTGTGGCTCCTTTTCTGTGAATGAAAATTTTTCTGTTCTCGAATTCCTCGATTTTTCCGATGTTGTGGGCGACATCCCAGACAAGCTCAAGCCCGACTTCGGAAAGAGGCGCCCCGAACGCTTCCATAAAACTTTCCCTGACTCTGTGAGTTATTATCTGGCGGTTGCACCAGGCGTAGTTCGCAGCCGCGCACATAGCGGCAAAATATCGTCTGCCTTCCTCGCTTTCAAAAGGGGCGCAGGCAAGTTGCCTGTCTGCAAGCGAAATTCCGTATTTCCGAACCGCCGTTTGCATAACTTTCAGATAGTCGTCGCAGACCTGATAGCCAAGCCCGCGGGAGCCGGTGTGTATCATCACCGTAATCTGCCCGGGAAAAATTCCCCACGCTTTTGCCTTTCCCTCATCGTAAATCTCAACAACTTTCTGTATTTCGAGAAAATGGTTTCCCGCTCCGAGCGTTCCGAGTTGGGGATTTCCTCTTTCAAGAGCCCTATTTGAAACAAAATCCGCTTTTGCCGACCTCAAACATCCGCCTTCTTCTGTATGGGAAATATCGTCCTCTGTTCCGAATCCCCTTTCGACAGCCCACACACTTCCCTTTTCAAGAACATCTCCTACTTCTTTCTGAGTAAGTCGGAGTTTCCCTCTCGAACCAACTCCCGAAGGAATGTTTCTGAAAATGACTTTTAGCAAATCCCTCAATTTTTCCCTGATTTTATCCTCGGTAAAATTCGTTCTTAAAAGGCGAACGCCGCAGTTGATGTCGTAACCGATCGCTCCGGGGGAAACAACTCCATCCTTTTCAATATCCATCGCCGCCACACCGCCAATCGGCATTCCGTAGCCCCAGTGGACATCCGGCATCGCGAGGGAATATTTCAGGATTCCGGGAAGGGCCGCGACATTTTCAATCTGCTTCGAAACATTTTCCCTCTCTATATGGCGAATCATTTTTTCGGAAGCGTAAATGACGCCCGGAACTTTCATTGCCCCGCAAGGCGGTATCTCGAACTTAAACTCCGAAACTTTCTTGATATCAGACATCGAAAATGACCCTCGCCTTGAAATTTTTATTCTTCGAAATTTCAGCGCCGTGATAGGCGGCGGATTTTATCTCCAGGGCGTTGCCAAAAACCCGCTTTCCCACTCTGCAGAAAACAGCCGAGCATTCCAAAAAAAATTCGCTCATTTGCGTTATTTCGATTTTCACCGGGAACAGCCTCTTCGCAAAAAAATAATAAATGAATTCGTTTAGAAAATCGGCGAGAAGGGTGCCAAACGAAACACTCTTAAGTTTTATGTTTTTTCTAACAGATATTTTTCCCGAAACGCCTCCATTCGGCAGCAGATAAGAAAACATCCCTTTGACCGCTTCCCTGAAAATTCCTTCGATTGTCTCAGATTTCACTTCCATTAAAATATCGGATGTGTGGTCGAGAAACTTGTACACCTAAATGCGCAGAGTCGTCTGATTCGAATCGCCGCCGTTCATCGCGCTTTCCTGCGCAACTTTGCCGGCTGAGGCGACCTTGTCTCCACCATTTAAGCGAATTAGACGGACACCGGATGCGGCGCGGCCCGTCTTTCTGATGTTTTCCACCTTTTGCCGTATCGTAAGACCGGCGGTGGTGACAATCATAATTTCGTCATCGTCACTGCAGGAAATCAGAGCAACAACGGGACCCGTTTTTTCGTTGACTTTCATATTGATTATTCCCTTTCCGCCGCGGCGCTGTTTTCTGTATGCGGAAATATCGGTTCTCTTGCCATATCCGTTTTCGGATATGACGAGCAAATGCCTTTTCGAGGAAGGTTTATCGACAACCATTCCGACAACCCTGTCGTCGGAAGAAAGTTTTATTCCGCGCACCCCCTTGGCGGAACGCCCCACGGTTCTGACGCCATTCTCGGGAAATCTTATCGCCTTTCCGAGCCGCGTGGCAAGAACAATATCCGAATCTCCGTCGGACTGCTTGACCTTTATCAGTTTATCGCCCTCATCGAGTTTGAGAGCAATTATTCCGGATGCCCGGGGGCGGCTGTATGCGGAAATGTTCGTCTTTTTTATAAGACCCTTTTCGGAAGCCATCAAAAGAAAACCATCCGCCTTGTCCAAATCCGGCACAGGGAGAAATGAGTTCGCCTTTTCGCCGGATGTCTTGAATGAAACAAAATTCACAATCGCCTTGCCGCGGGAAACCCTGCTTGCCTCAGCGATTTTCCACACCTTCAGCCAGTAGAGCCTGCCGAGATTCGTGAAAACGAAAAGCGTGGCGAGATTTCTTGTTATGAAAATGTATTCAAGGTAATCGTCATCTTTCGTTTTCATCGATATTATCCCTTTCCCCCCGCGACCCTGAACGCGCCAGGAATCAAGCGAAACTCTCTTTATGTATCCGTGGCGGGTAATGGTCAGTACAACATCGCTGTCCGTTACCAGATCCTCGTCGTTAATGACGATTTCCTCATCGGAAATTTCCGTTTTTCTCTTGTCTGCATATTTCTTCTTCACTTCCAGGAGGTCGTTTTTTATAATCGCGAAAATCTCTCTCGAATCCGAAAGGATTTTTTTCAGTTTTTCTATCAGTTTTATTTTCTCGATGTACTCCTCTTCTATTTTCATCCGCTCCAGACCCGTCAACTGCTGAAGTTTCATATCGAGAATCGCCTGCGCCTGAGTCTCCGTCATTTTGAAATTCTTGACCAGAGCCGCTTTCGCATCCGCCGGGTTTTTCGACTTTTTTATGATTCTTATCACCTTGTCGAGATTTTCCAGCGCGATTCTCAAACCTTCAAGAATGTGAGCTCGCGCTTGAGCCTTTCTGAGTTCGAACTGAGTTCTTCTCGTTATGACATCGACCCTGTGGTCAAGATAATAACCGAGCATCTGCCTGAGGTTCAGAACCTTTGGAATGTTGTTGACGAGAGCGAGCATAATTATCCCAAAATTAGTGGCGAGGGAAGTGTGTTTGTAAAGCTGGTTCAAAACGATTCCCGCTACGGCATCGCGGGAGACCTCTATCACGACTCTTATTCCCTCTTTGTCGGACTCGTCGCGAATGTTGCTTATTCCCGTTATTTTCTTTTCCTTGACAAGACGGGCAATCGTTTCGATAAGTGACGCTTTGTTGACCTGATACGGAATTTCGGTGACGACGATGATTTCCCTCCCACCTTTCACCTCCTCGATTTCGGTGCGCGCCTTTATCGTGAACGAACCCCTTCCGGTCTTATACGCCTGATAGATTCCCTGCCTGTTGGTTATTATGCCTCCCGTTGGAAAATCGGGAGCGGGTATTATTTTGAAAAGTTTTTCCTCCTTGATTTCGGGATTGTCAATCATCGCCACAAGAGCATCGATTACCTCTCCGAGGTTGTGCGGCGGTATGTTCGTAGCCATTCCGACGGCGATTCCGGAGGAGCCGTTTACGAGAAGATTCGGGATGTTCGACGGCAAGACAACAGGCTCTTTCAATGTTCCGTCAAAATTGTCCATAAAATCCACCGTGTCCTTTTCCAGATCCGCGAGCATCTCGTCAGAAATCTTCTGAAGCCTCGCTTCGACATAACGCATCGCCGCGGGGGGGTCTCCGTCAACCGAACCGACATTTCCCTGACCCTGAACGAGAGGATATCTCAGCGAAAAATCCTGAGCCATTCTGATCAGGGCATCGTAGACGGCAAGGTCTCCGTGAGGATGAAATTTTCCAAGGCAATTATGCACAACCATTCCATTGGCTATAAATTCATGTTTATTTTCAATCTCAAAATCATATGTTTCCTGAGGTTCTACTTTCTCAATGCCTTCAACCCTTGTGAAAAAAATACTTTCATTTAAGAGTTTTTTCAAATTTTCCAGTAACGGAGAGTTTATTTTTTCAAGTTTTTCAAACAACCCCCAGTTTAAAATCTGGTCCTTATGAAGATCTTTTTCAAGAATATCAGACGAATATCTGATTTTATAGCCCGTTTTATATTTAATTCCTGCCCTAAATTTCTTGCCTGACTTATCTTCATACCAGCCGCCACCAAGATGCCTCTTGCTTAATTCACTAAAAATAGATTCACCTGCAAACGGCACAATATCCATTTTCAAGACGCCTGCTTTTCTTCCAATCATCTGTTTCAAATCAATTTTTTTCTTTCTTGAGGCAAGGTCAAGAAAATAGGCAAGTTTTTGAGCGGATTTTCCTCTGACTTCCAAATAAAAAAATGGAAATCTATTGGTTATTTCTTTTCCTTTTACAATGCCGCCTTTTTTTCTTATAGTTATAAATCTTTCCGGAACAATTCCAATACTTTGAAAAAGTAAAGAAACATCTTTTATCAAAGTTTCAGAAACAGAACCATAATGAATAACATTTCTCTTTTTATGAATGCATCCATCCCCTTCAATCAGTCCACTCAAAAAACTGTAAATTACATTTTGGGGACTGATAAAAATTTCTTTTGGAACAAATTTAGTCTCTGCCCTTACACCTGCCAAAACGAATTTCTCTGTAAAAAAATTGTTAATGTTTGTATTATTAATCCTGAATATATAGTTTGGTTTAAAAGAATCCTTCAATCTTTTTTCAATTTTTCCATTGTAATTAAACTCTTTTTTGAAAATTTTCCTTATCCTTTCAACAACCGAAAAACTACCTGAAGAAAAACACAACCTAAAACCTTTTCCTCGATTGTATCCTTTTTCAACCCATCCATCTGAAATTAAACTTCCAAGCACATATGCTATTTC
>JAGHAK010000032.1 GCA_021161565.1 Elusimicrobiota bacterium
CCCCTGGAAGGGGGGAGAAAGAGAGGGGGGATTTTCCCTTATCAACTTATCAACTTGTTAACTTACCAACTAAAAGAGAAAATTAAAAATGACAAATGAAAAATGAAAAATGACAACTTGTTGACTTATCAACTCATCACTTTGTCATCAATAAAAAAGGAGGACTGGAATGGATAATCTGTCGAATATAATTCTTTTAGCCGTTATTTTTCTGCTTTCTTTGTGGGAACTCATCGGGATTTACAACGCGCGGCAAAAGGGACTCACAAAAAATGTCTCCCGTCTTTTGACGCATTCTCTCCTTCTCGTCGGAAGCGCCATCGCGCTCATTCAGATATTCTTTTGGGAAAACAAACTCGTCGAAATTTCGCCTCTTGCGATAACAATACCCTTCTACACCGTGATGATTTTGATAATTTTTCTCGCCGCAAGCGAACTGGCGGGCAGCCTGACAGCGAGAATAAAAGGCCTCACAAAAAACATATCCCGAATCGTGACGCATTTTTTCATTTCGCTGGCCGCCATAATTCTTCTGCTAAAAATTACATAGAACCTTCCAACACCCTGTTTTTACCGCCGCTTTTGGCCCGATAAAGCGCCGCGTCCGCGGTTTTTATAAGGTCCTCCAAAGTTGTTGCGTTGTCGGGAAAATAAGAAATTCCAGCCGAAATTGTAACCTTCGTTCTCCGCGCGATTTTTTCCCTTAAAGCGTCAACCCTTTTAAGGGTGTTTTCAGAGGCTGAAACCGGCATAAAAACGCAGAATTCCTCCCCGCCGTAGCGTCCCGCAAAATCCGATTTTTCAATCCCGCCCTTTATGATATCGCCGACTTTCTCCAGAATTTTATCTCCCATCTGATGGCCATATGTGTCGTTGTATTTTTTAAAATCATCTATGTCGAAAATCACAAAGGCGACTTTGTAATTGTATCTTTCCGCGCGCGCAAGTTCCTCTTTCAGCCGCTCCATAAAATATCTTCTCAAATAGAGTTTCGTCAGACCGTCCACTCTGGAAAGTTTTTCTACGTTCTCGTAAAGCAGTGTTTTCTCATATCCGAGAGCGACCTGCGATGCGATAACCGAAGCGCCTGACGAATCGATTCCGCCAGCGGGATGTTTCAGCACAACCGAACCGAGTTCCCTGCCGACGGAAAGAACGAATCGGCTGAGTCCTGCGCCTCTCCCCCCTGCGGCGACGCTCTTCCAGACGGGAATCTCTTCCGCGGGGAGATTTCGCGAGGCGACAAGGCGGTAATCCTGCCCTTCTCTGCGGAAAAAAGCGGCCGACTCGCATCCCAGACGCAGAGAAAAAGCCTCGAGAGAAACTTCGGCGAGCCGGTCGGGATGGCGGATTTTCTCCAGGTCAGCCGATATTTTGTAAAGTTTGTCGAGGCGGTCTATCTCCTCTTTCAGTTTTTTCACCGACTTTTCGAGATTGTAAAATTCGTCCATCAGAGAATCCTGCTTCTCCTCCAGTTTTCTGAAATCCACGATAAATTCGCGCCTGATGCGCGAAACGGCAAACTCCGTCTTTATCTGGGGCGCCGACGCAAAGACAATAACGCAGGTAAAAAGAAAAAAAACTTCAGGCGACAGAGAAAACCATCCATTAAAAAAACAAATCCAGACCAGCGCCGCCAGAACCGCGACAGCGAAAATCGCCGCGACTCTCAATTTTCTATCTTTCATTTATCCTTCTCTGTTCCCGCCAGCACAACCCTGTCTCTGCCCTCTTTTTTGCCCCTGTAAAGAGCCCTGTCTGCGCGGGAAACAATCTCCCCTGCGACGTCTTTGGCGGCGAAAACGGAAATTCCTATTGTGACGGAAACAGAAACCGTCTTTCCGCCGAAATTGAACTTCTCGCTTTTCACCGCTTTTCTTATTCCCTCCGCTACAGCAACGGCTTTCGCGCCTGTGGTTTCGGGAAGAATGATAGAAAACTCCTCGCCGCCATAGCGGCCGATGATGTCTGTCGAGCGTATTTTTTTTCTTATTCTCGCCGACACGCGTCTTAAAACCTCGTCTCCTGCTGGATGTCCGTAGGAGTCATTGAAATTTTTGAAGTGGTCTATGTCAAGCATCATAAAAGCGAAACTTTTTCCAAATCTTTTCGCTCTGTTGACTTCCTCCTCGAGCCGTTCGAAAAAATGCCGATGATTGTAAAGCCCCGTCAGACCGTCGGTGATGGCAAGTTGCTGCGTTCGCTCGAACAACCCCGCATTTATAAAAGCGAGAGCGGAGAGCGAGGCAACGGCACTCAGAAATCTCAAATCGTCGGCTTCATATGTTCTGCCCGTCGCAAATATCTTTATCGCGGAATAAATCTTTCCTTCCCAAAAAAGCGGATACGCCATAAGCGAATCATGCTGCGAATAAACCCTGGGAAATCTGTAATCCGTGGAAAGACTTTCGACAAGAAGAGGCTTCTGGTTTTCGTAAACCCACTTGTCGTAAACATCGGTCGGATGGGCGACAAGCGAAACCGACGAGGCGGAAAAAACTTCTCTGGAAAATTCTATTATGTATCTCGAAATTTTTTCGAAATCGAAAGTCGTCGCAAGTTTCAAAGCAAAATCGGAAATTTTCCTGTATCGCGAAACCCGTTCGCGCAAATCGGGAAGATTTTTTTTGTATTTCTCTATCTGGCTCTCCAGCCGGCTGATTTCCTCCTCTTTTTTTTCAAGCCAGATTTTACATTCGCCGTACTCGGCGGACAGCCGTTTCAGATACCAGCCGAGCAGTCCGGCAACCACCCAGTAAGAGAAAAAATCGCCCGCAATCAGCCAGCTCGGATTTATTATCAGCGCTATCACCGCCACGAAGGAAGCGGCAAGAGCCACAAGAAAAGCGGCGTAGATGGAAAAAAGGACAAAAGCCGCGATTTCGCAGAAAAGATACAAAAAAAGGACCCTGCCCAGCTGCGGGTTTTTTACGACAAGAACCGTCGTAACGACAAAAAAAGCGGGAAGAACAAAACCCGCAAACACTTCATAGTAGAAGTTCGTTATCTTTTCCTTATCCATCCGTGAAAAAACGAGACATAGAGAAGCGCTGCGACTGTCCATGCCTGATGGACGCAACCTCTCGCGAAATAAGGCTTTTCAGCGTCAAAAATTTCCGAAAAACAGCCCATTCCAGCCTCGTTCAGGTGTTTTGCCCACACATCCACAAAAAATTTTCTGTCCGGCTCGACCAGTTGATAAAAAAACATAAACAGCCATGGCCAGACGGTTCCCTGATGATAGGCGGAATCTCTCCTTTTCAGATTTCCCCAGTAAACTTTTTTATATCCGGGGGAGCCTGGAGCAAGAGTTCTCAAACCGACCGGCGTAAAAAGTTTGGATTTTACCGCCTTCACGATATTCCGTATTTCGCTCTTCTTGAAAAAATCCCTCAGAAGCGCCGCTGCGATGATCTGATTCGGACGCAAAAGTCCGTTTCTTCTGCCGTCGGGAAAAATAAAATCCGCAAGATAATTTTCCTTTTTCAGATAAAATTTTTTTCGAAGCGACAGGAGCGCTTTTTCGGCCAAGCGGCGCAACGGAGCGAAACCGCAGTCGGCGGCAAAAAAGA
>JAGHAK010000122.1 GCA_021161565.1 Elusimicrobiota bacterium
AAAGAACCCCCTACTTAATCTCCCCCCTAAAAGGGGGGAGAAAGAGAGGGGGGATTTTCCCTTATCAACTTGCCTGCCCGCCTCTTTGCCTGTCTGCCGTGCCAACGGCACAGGCAGGCTTCGGCAGGCGGGTTAACTTATCAACTAAAAGAGAAAAGTGAAAAACAGCTTTAATAAACCGACGAATGTGGCTCTTTCTCTGGGTAGCAATGTCGGAGATTCCAAGAACACAATTAAGGAAAGTATTGCAGAACTTTCGCAGGTTGTTTCAGATATGAAAGTATCATCTCTTTACAGAACCGAACCTGTCCAGATGAGGTATCAGCCGGATTTTATAAATGCCGCTGTTGTCGGGAAGACGGATATTTCTCCGATTGCTCTTCTCAGATACATAAATATTGTGGAAAAGAAATTCGGCCGGGTGAGAGAGATAAAATTCGGCCCGCGCACGCTGGATATAGACATTATTTTTTTCGGGGATGCCATTTTGGATGAGGATCGCATAAGAATTCCGCATCCCGAATTCAGAAAAAGACTTTTTGTTTTAATTCCACTTTGCGAGATTTGTCCTGATTTGAAAGACCCTGAAACAGGAAAGAGGATTTGTGAAATTCTTGAAGAAGCGAAGAAAAAATTCAGGGATAGTGTTGAAAAAATATGATTGTTTTAAGAAGTCCTGAAAAAACTTTTCGCAAATGCGTAAAAGAAAAAAGAAAAGGCAGAATTGTCGGTCTTGTTCCCACTATGGGGGCTCTCCACGAAGGGCATATTTCCCTTATAAGAAAATGCGGAAAAATTTGCGATTTTCTTGTTGTAAGCATTTTTGTAAATCCGACCCAGTTTGGCCCGTCTGAAGATTTCAAGTCGTATCCCAGAGATTTCAAAAGAGACAGAAAAATTTGTGAAGAAAACGGTGTTGATTTGGTTTTTTATCCTACGGCTGAAAATGTGTATCCTCCGGGATTTGAGACATTTGTGAATCTCGAAAAACTTCCTTCCCATCTGTGCGGTCTCAGAAGGCCGGGGCATTTTCGAGGGGTAGCGACTGTTGTTTTGAAACTTTTTAATATTATCCAGCCCGATGTCGCTGTCTTTGGCAAAAAAGATTATCAACAATTCAGGATTATCAAAAAAATGGTCAGGGATTTAAATATTCCTGTAAGAATTATCGGCGCGGAAACGGTGCGGACCCATAAAGGACTGGCTGTAAGTTCCAGAAACTGGTATCTCTCGGAGGATGAAATTGGAAGGGCTGCCTTTTTGAGAAAAGCCCTTCTTTTGGGAAAGAAACTGCTGCTTAAAGGGGAAAGTCCTGCAAGAGCAAAGCAGGAGATGAGAAAAATGCTTTTTAGGACCGGCGGAAAAATCGATTATATTTCAGTCTGCGACAGGTTTACTCTTGACGAGATAAAAAGGTTTGAAAAGGAATGTCTCATTGCTCTGGCTGTAAAAATCGGAAAAGCGAGATTGATTGACAATATTGAGGTAAGAAGGAAATTGTAGCGGGCGACGTAAGTCGCCAAAAATGTATCCCCCACTTGCACGCTGGCCCCCCACCAAGATTCTGGTGGGGGGCTGGTGGGGGATGTAGTCGCAGAGCCTTGCTCTGCTTGAAATAGTTCATAGAGGTTAGCGGGAAGGTGAGAAGGAAAACGAAAAATGGATAGAGATGGAATTTTGAGAATTGCAAAACTTGCTCGGCTTGAAATTGAAGATGGAAAGATAGAAAAATTCACAGAAGAATTTAACAAAATTTTGAGTTATTTTGAGAAACTCGGTGAGGTCAACACAAAAGACATCTCCCCGTTTCTGCTGAAGAATGAGAATGTTCTGAGAGAAGATGAGGTTATAAGGTTCAAAGACAGAGATCGAATTCTCGGAAATGCGCCTGACAGACAGGATGATTTTTTCAAGGTAAAAAAGGTGATAGAAGAGTGAAGAGAAGTGGAGTATGAAAGGACAAATTAAAGAAAAGATTGCAGGTTGTATCGGGAAGATAAAACAGGCAGACATTAAAATACACAGTTTCCTTGAAATTTTCGAACACAGGGCAATTGAAAAAGCGGAACAGCTCGATGAAAAAGTTAAAAACGGAGACAAGCAGGGGCGGCTTTTCGGCTTGCCTGTCGCGATAAAGGACAATATTGTTATAAAAGGGGAGCGCGCCACCTGCGGCTCGAAGATTCTCGAAGGTTTCATTTCGCCGTATGATGCCGAAGTTGTCAAACGTCTCGAGCGGGAAGACGCCGTGATTATAGGAAGAACAAATATGGACGAGTTTGCTTTCGGTTCTTCCACCGAGACATCCGCATGGGGCGTTACGAGAAATCCCGTTAATCCCGAATTCGTGCCAGGCGGTTCGTCCGGCGGTTCCGCGGCTTCCGTCGCCGCAGGATTTGTGCCTGTGGCTCTTGGTTCCGATACAGGCGGTTCAATCAGGCAGCCCGCTTCCTTCTGCGGCGTGTGCGGTTTCAAACCGAGTTACGGCGCTGTTTCAAGATATGGTCTCGTGGCTTTCGGTTCATCCCTCGACCAGATTGGCCCTTTTGCCGGGAATGTGAGGGATATAAAAAAAATTTTTGAGGTTATTCGAGGACGCGATGAAAAGGACGAGACATCGGTCGAGTTTGAACCCGTTTATGCTTTGAAGGAAAAGGTCGTTTGCGGAATTCCGAAAGAATATCTGAACTGTTCGGAAAAAGTTAAAAGCGCCGTGAAAAAAACAATTGAACAACTGCCGAAGAATTTTGAGGTGGTGGAGATTTCCCTGCCGCATACGGAATACGCTGTGGGAGTTTACTATATTATAGCGCCGTCGGAAGCATCATCCAATCTTGCGAGATTTGACGGCATTCGCTATGGAAGAAGAATTGACGGCTCCGACCTTATAGACGGTTATTTCAAAACGCGCGGCAGCGGTTTCGGGGATGAGGTCAAAAGAAGAATAATGCTCGGGACTTTTGCTCTTTCATCCGGTTATTACGACGCCTATTATCTGAAAGCTCAAAAAGTTAGAGCCGTAATAAAAAGGGACTTTGACATTGCGTTCAAAAAAGTCGATTTGATAATAGGTCCGACATCTCCTGTCATTGCCTTCAAAATCGGCGAAATAACAGACCCTCTTTCAATGTATCTTCAGGATATTTTCACGATTCCTGCCAATCTTGCGGGGATTCCGGCAATTTCGATTCCCTGCGGACGGGGTGAGATGGGACTGCCTGTCGGGTTTCAAATTATGGCTGCGAGATTTAATGACGGTTTTCTGCTTGAGGCAGCGGAAAAAATAGAGGAAGCAATTTCCTATGAGTGATTTTATACCAACCATAGGTCTGGAAGTTCACGTCCAGTTGAAAACAAAATCAAAAATGTTCTGTTCCTGTTCCACTGATTTTGGCGCCGCCCCCAACACGAACATCTGTCCTGTATGCACAGGGCAGCCGGGTGTTTTGCCTGCGAAAAATAAAAGAGCGATTGAACTTGCGGTACGGGCGGGGCTGGTTTTAAACTGCCGAATTGAAAAATATTCTGTTTTTGCGAGAAAAAATTATTTTTATCCCGACCTTCCAAAGGCGTATCAGATCTCCCAGTACGAATTGCCCATAACAAGGGATGGTTTTGTAAAATTGTCAGGCAAAAAAATCGGAATTATCCGCGCTCATCTCGAGGAAGACGCGGGAAAACTTCTTCATTACATAGGTAGCGTTCCTGTGGACGGGTCACTTGTGGATTTGAACAGATGCGGCGTTCCTCTCCTCGAAATTGTCTCCTATCCGGACATAGATTCGCCCGAAACCGCGTTCGAATATCTGAAAACTCTCCGCCGGCTTTTAAGATATGCGGAAATTTCCGACTGCGACATGGAAAAGGGCAGTTTGAGATGCGACTGCAATGTTTCTGTCAGGAGAAGCGTCGATGAACCTCTTGGAGTGAAAACCGAAATAAAAAATATGAATTCTTTCAGGGAAGTCAGAGAAGCCATCGCCTATGAAATAGAAAGGCAGAAAAAGGTTCTCTCGGATGGAGGAAAAATTTATCAGGAAACGCGTCTCTGGAACGGGCGAAAAGGTGTAACAGTCGAAATGAGGAGAAAAGAGGAAGCGGCTGATTACAGGTATTTTCCAGAGCCGGACCTGACGCCTATTTTTATTGATGAAAAGATAATTGAGGAACAGAGAAAATTAATTCCGAAATTGCCGGCTGAAAGAAAAGAGAAACTTTTTGAGATGGGTCTTTCCGAATACCAGGTTGATGTCCTTGTTGAAGAACGAAAATTGTGCGATTATTTTATAGCGGCAAGTGAAAATTCAAATCCGAAAGAGGTGGCAAATTTGATTATCACGAATCTACTCGGTGAGATGAACAAAAAACGCCTCGACATCGAAGAAGTTAAATTGAATCCCCTTTTTGTGGGCGAACTTGCGGATTTGAAGGCAAGCGGCAAAATAAGCGCCCAGGTTGTCAAGAGAATTTTCCCGCAGATGTTCGAAAAGAATATTCCGCCGTCGCAACTCCTCAAAAATTTGAATATCGTCAGCGATGAAGGCAAACTTGAAAAACTTGTTTGGGAGGGAATTTCCGAAAATTCTTCAGCGTGGGAAGATTACAAGATGGGAAAAGAAAAAGCGTCTGGTCGTATTATCGGGTGGGTGATGAAAAAAACTAGGGGCTCTTCCGACCCTGCGACTGTGAAAAAAATTCTTGAAAGGTTAAAAGATGAAAAAGATTTTGATAATTGAGGATAATCAGGATTCACGGGAAATTTTTAAAACAATTCTTGAAAGAAGCGGTTTCTCCGTTGATGAAGCTAGTGACGGAGAACAGGCGCTTGAGATGATAAAGGATGGAATTTATTCGGTTATTCTGGTCGATTTGTCTCTCCCAAAGGTTTCAGGATGGGATATAATAAAAGAATCGAAAAGGGCGAACCCTTCCGTGCCTCTTATCGCCGTTACGGCGCATGCGATGAGCGGCGACAGGGAGAAGGTTCTGAAAGCGGGCTGTGACGATTATATCTCGAAGCCGCTTAAACCGAGTGACCTTGTTGAAAAGGTAAAAAAATATGCTCGTGCAGAATAGAAGAAAAAAAATTGAAGGGGAGGCAATATGGCGAAAATTCTTGTTGTCGAAGACGACGCCGATGCCAGAGAAATACTGACTTCGCGGCTGAAGGCGTACGGATACACGGTGGATGAAGCGGTCGACGGCTGGGAGGGAGTCGAGAAGACGAAGAAATTCAAGCCGGATTTGATAATTCTGGATATAATGATGCCTCGTCTTGACGGTTATTCGACTTGCAAAATCATCAGGGAAGACGAAAAATCGCAGAAAACGCCGATAATATTTCTTACTGCGAAGGAACTTCTCGGGGAAATAGAAAAGGCTTTTGCCTGCGGTGGCGACGATTATGTAATAAAGCCCGTTTCGTGGGACCGCCTTTTGCCCAAGATAAAAAAATTCATCCCGTAAGCCAGTGAAATTAAGGTGGAAAATACTTCTGTTTTTTCTGACTGTTGGCGTTATTCCCGCGGTTCTGTCAGTTTTCTTTATCCGCAGCCAGAAGAGCGTTTCAAAGGATATTGAAAAATCTCTTTTTGCCGTCACAAGCGGCGCAGCCAAAATTTCGGAGCATTTTATCCTGAATGCCCAGAAGTCCGTTTCCGCCGCGGCTTTTCTCCCGGCTTCTCTTTTGCCTCCGTCAGGCACGGCAAGCCACAGAAGATATCTGAAGCGCCTCTACAGGAAATTCAAATATTTTTATTCGATTGCCATTGTCCGTCAAAACGGGAATATTCTCGTTTTTTATGGAAAGCGCCCCCGGTCAGCGGGAAAAATTATGGCTCGCCGACGTGGTGTCAGCTTCGTTTCCGATATTGTCGGCATTGACGGAGTAGATTCCGTCGCTGTTGTTTCGCGAATCCGCAATTCGGACTGCTTTCTCGCCGCTTTCATAAATATGGAAACGCTGAAAAAAATCCTTGACAAAGTAAGCCCCTTCGGCGATTCGGTTTTCTATCTGATTGACCCTGCCGGAAAGAAATTGTTTCTGAAGGAAAAAGGAAAAACCTCCGGCAGATTTCGGAAAGCATCCTTCCGTGGCGTCGATTACGATTACAGAATCATCGCCCTCGGAGGCGAGAAATATTTTGAGGTTTTCGCTCCTCTTTCCAATTTTCCCGGCTGGCGTGTGTGCCTTGCTGTCAGATACAAAAGCGCTTTCAGAAATTTGATTGTCGCCCGCCGTCTCGGATTGTTTTTTTCCGTTTTTTCTCTTTTGCTTGCCGGGGTTTTGGCTTTTTATTTCTCGAAAAAAATTTCCCAACCTGTTGAGGAAATAGCCTCGGCGGCGGAAGAATTCGCCTCGGGAAATCTCGGCTTCAGGATAAAGATTTCAACGGGCGACGAATTCGAAAATCTCGCGGCTCGGTTTAACGAAATGGCGGAAAAACTTGACAATGCCAGAAAAGGCGTGGACGAGAAGATGAGAAAGGCGACCAGGGAACTTTCGAACGCCTATCGGGAAATCGCCGTAAAGAACGAGGAACTTGCCAAAGCCGACAGGTACAAGTCGCAGTTTCTGGCGAATATGAGCCATGAACTGCGAACCCCGATGAATGCGATAATAGGTTTTACCGATTTGCTGAAAGACGGCATCTACGGAAAGCTGACGAATAAGCAGAAGGAAATTCTCTCCAAGGTTCAGAGAAATTCAAATCATCTTCTGAATCTCATAAACGACATTCTCGATCTTTCGAGAATCGAGGCGGGCAGAATAGAGATTCTTCCCGAGAAATTCGAACTGAAAAACCTTGTCGACACGCTTTCGGAAGAGATTTCCCGCCCCGCGCAGGGAGTTAAATTCGAAATAATTTGTCCTCCCGGCATTTTTGTTTTTCAGGATATGATGCGTCTGAAACAGGTTCTTTTCAATCTTCTCTCAAACGCCTTTAAGTTTACGAAAGAGGGTTTTGTGAAACTTGAGGTCTTTCCACGGGAGAAAATTGTTTCGATAAAAGTCGAGGATTCGGGGATAGGGATAAAGAAAGAGGACATTACCAAAATTTTCGAAACCTTCCAGCAGGCGGACGCTTCCATCACGAGAAAATTTCAGGGAACGGGTCTGGGCTTAAGCATTTCGAAAAAACTGGTGGAACTGATGGGCGGCTGGATAGAAGTTGACAGCGTCTACGGGAAAGGTTCTGTTTTTACTGTAAACATCCCGTATGAAATGACAAATAAAGGAAAATTAAAAATTAAAAATGACAAATGAAAAATGTATCTCCCACCAGGGCCATGGTGGGGGAACCATTCACCAAAAGCGGGGCACTTAGGGGAATCCCCCTTTGTATTCCCCCCTTTAATAAAGGGGGGAAATAGGGGGGATTTGTAAGATGAGAAATGTAGCGGTCCCGATAAGAATCGGGATAAATAAAAGGGATGGTAGATTGAAAGTTTTTCACCTTGATAGCGAAAAGACTTTTCGCGGCGGAGAAAGACAGGCTCTCTATCTCATAGAAGGGCTTAAGGAAAAGGGATTGGAAAATTTCCTCTTCTGTCCTGAAAATTCACATCTTTTCAAAGATGTAGACCCCACACCAAGACACTGGTGGGGGGTAGATGTAAAAAAATTCCCTCTATCCATGAGAGGGGAATTTGATATTTTTTCTGCGATAAAACTTTCAAAATTCATAAAAAAATTAGAACCTCATATTTTACACTCTCACACAGCACATGCTCTTTCAACAGCAATTATTGGGAAGAAATTATCAGGGAAAAATCCAAAAATCATAGCATCCAGAAGGGTGGATTTCCACATAAAATCAAAAAAGAAATACCTTGCGGCGAATAGAATCATTGCCGTTTCAAACGCCGTGAAAAAAATTTTAATAGAAGACGGAATTCCAGAAGGGAAAATTGACGTGGTTTATTCCGGAATTGATTTGGCAGATTTCGTAAATCTCGATGGAGAATATCTCAGAAAAGAATTTAATTTAAGAGAAGATGATTTTATTATTGGCAATATAGCGGCGCTCACGGAGCAGAAAGACCATGAGACGCTTTTAAAAGGGGTTTCTCATTTAG